>JAYTYG010000185.1:0-2913 GCA_043742585.1 Spartobacteria bacterium | reverse complement strand
CTCCCGGTCATTCGGTACCCCTGAATTTTGTCGCTCAGAATTCAGGGAATTGAACCTGCTCGCGATTTCCCGCCATTCGAGGTCGAATAGTGAGGTCTGCAACTTTTTTCCGGCGAGGGCTTCACCGAATATTTACCTAAACACTTCTGTAAATCCCTCAATCTCTGTGCTTTCTGCGTTCTTTACGGCCAATCATTTCCGCTTTTAGGTTTATTCATCCTTCATAATTCCTCAGAGGTTGCGCCCGGGATCGGCTTTTGGCGGAACCGCGTTGCGGTTCGATCGGCTCTGACGCTCAGTCCCAGGGTAGGCCCGCAGCGGGCCAACTCGGGGCTGGAGGACGTAATCCCGTTGGGATATGTCTAATCCCGTTGGGATATTTGAGGACCTGCTATTGCAGAGGAATTTAGATGCCCAAGCCCCGGGCATCAGGTGGCTTGCCCGAAGCTGGCCTGCCCGAAGAGGACTGAAACATTGGCACCGCCGAAGCCGCAGGAGTTGCTCATGGCAATTTGCGGGCGGACGTCAATGGGTCGGGTCACGATGGGGATGCCGTCGCAGGCCGGGTCGAGCTCCTGGATATTTGCCGAGACGGGGATGAATCCATCGGCGATGGATAGACAACAAAAGCCAGCCTCCATTGCGCCGGCTAAAGATAGCCCATGGCCGGTGAGGCTTTTAGTGCTGCTCATCCATGGGCGCTGGCCTTCAGGGAACACGTTGCGGACCGCCTGGAGCTCAGCTAGATCCCCGGCCAGCGTGGCGGTGGCGTGGGCGTTGAGATATTGTACCGCTTCGGGACCAATGTTCGCCTGATCCAGTGCGCTTTTCATGGCTCTGGCCAAGGCGTGCCCGGCGGGGTCCGGCGCTACCACATCGTAGCCATCGGTCGACTGGCCCCAGCCCAGCACCTCGGCGTAGATGTGCGCCCCGCGCGCGACCGCCTGCTCGGCATCTTCCAGAACGAGCGTCGTGGCACCGCCTGTGACCACAAATCCGTCGCGGTTACGATCAAAGGCGCGCGGCGCTTTAGCCGGATCGGACTCCACGCTGAGGGCGCGCAGCGAGCCGAAGGGGAGGATGTTGTAGGGATGACAATCTTCCGCGCCTACGACAAACATGATGTTGTGGCGGCCATCCTTAATCAGGTCGTAAGCGCTGCCCAATGCATGCGCGGAGGAGGCGCAGGCGCTCGAGAAGCTGAGTGAAGCGCCTCGGATTTGAAAGCGGGCGGTCAAATTCAGGTGCAGTGAATTGGGCATGGCCGCGATGGCGGTTGCTGGGGGACAGCGATTCGCACCGCGCTTGAGGATCGTTTCCAAAGCCAGATGCGTCAGCCACGGCGAGCCGGCCGACGCGCAATAGACTCCGGTCATGGGATCGGACACTTGCTCGGCGGTTAAGGCGGCATCCTCTATGGCTTCGTCCATCGCCGCGCACGCGTAGACGCAATTGGGCGTCATCGTCCGCATCTGGATCCGGTGGATTTTGAGCGTTTCCGGCAGAACCCAATCCAATGGATCCGGATCCGGAAATTCGAAGCCTTTGACGGTGCCTGCAAGTTTGACCGGGGTCTGAAACTCGGCCAGGGCGGGCATGATTTCCACGCCCGACCGGCCGGTTTGAAGGCTGGCGGAAACTTCCGCGCGGCTATTGCCGATACTGGTGATAAAGCCGAGGCCGGTCACAACCACGCGCCGGGATCGGAGGCCGGCCGTTGGTGCGGCCGTTGGTGCGGCTATGGGCTGATCGGCCACTTAGTGGGCAACCCCGAGCTTGGCGCGGATGAAGCCATTGAGATTGTCGAGGGTGGCGATCTCTTTGAGTTCCTGGTTCTCGATGGAGATGTTGAAAATCTCTTCGATGGCCAGCACCACTTCCATCAGGCAGAGCGAATCCATGCCCAGATCTTCAATGATCCGACTGGTGCCGGGCGCAGTGCTTAAATCGCATTGGGCCTCTTCGGGTAGGTCGCGGGCTATCACTCCGAAAACTACCGTTGAAACATCGGCTGGGTTCTGGGTTTTTTCGAAGCGGAGAGCCGCCGCCAACGTCTCTGGACTGCAACGTTTGAGGATGCGGACAAGATCCCGCTGCCGACTTTCTGAGATTTCCATGACGGTTAATGACTGTTAAACTGCGAGCAGGGGCTCCAGTATGACTTCGGTGACTTTGCTCGAATGCTGTGCATTGCTAACCATGGCCGACGTCGGAAAGACAATCTGCCGAGCCTTCATGATCAATAGGTCGAGTAAAACGCACGCCAGATCAATCTCCGAGTAACTGATTTCCAAGGAGGGGGCCAAGGTCACCACATTCTTGTGGTAGCCGCCGATATCCAGGATGGCACCCATCTCGCGCCCGTTGACATGGAGCTTCCCTTCCAACCCGATTTGGAACATCTCGTCGGCGAGCGCCCGGCTTGGGGTGAGGCCGTCGGCGGCGCACATCTCCATGCGGAGGGCCAGCCCGAGTCCATCCACGTCGCCGACTTCTGGATGTTTAACTTTTAATGCCTTAAGTTTTTCGAGGAAATAAGCGCCCTTTTCCATCACCCCTTTTTCGTAGTCGCCCTCAGTCAGAATGCGCATCACTTCCAGACCGCAGGCGGTGCCTAGGCTGTTGGATGAAAATGTGGAATGCGTTGAGCCGGGGGGGAATACCTTGGGATTGATTAACTCTTCCCGGGCCCAAATCCCTGAGAGCGGATTGAGTCCATTGGTGAGCGCTTTGCCAAAGACAATGATGTCGGGCTGGATTTCGAAATGCTCCATGGCCCACATTTTGCCAGTCCGACAGATCCCCATCTGGATCTCGTCGTCGACGATGAGGATGCCGTGTTCCCTGCATATTTTCTCCACCCGCTTAAAATAACCTTTCGGGGGAATCACGTAGCCCCCGGTGCCTTGAATG
>JAYTYG010000184.1:0-5125 GCA_043742585.1 Spartobacteria bacterium | reverse complement strand
CCCTCGACTCCGGCGCTCGTGGAACTCGCGCCTTCGCTCGGGATGACCCGCTTTTTTAAAGATTCGGCTTTCTCACAATAGGGACAGACAAATCGGTTTTGCCTCCTCCGCGCCTCTGCGCCTCTGCGTTACATAAAGGCGGCAGAATCGAGCGCGCCCGGCCGGCTTACCCGGGGACCAGCACTTTTAATTTGCGCGAAGAAATCCGGAACGTCACCGGGAGTCGGCCGATGAGTTCGCCATCGACTTCCACGGGCACCTCTTGCTCGCTGGAGACGGTGGCCTCGGTGGTCTGGAAATATTCCACGTCCTTGAGATCCGTGTGGCGCCCCATGATGACGTTGCCCAGGTAACGCACGATATCCAGGTAGCCGAGGTTCTTGAAAATCAAGACATCGAGCTTGCCGTCATCGACTAGGGCGTCTTTGAAAAAGGCGAGCGGCCCGCCGTAATAGCGGCCGTTCCCGACCAGGACAAAAGAGCCTTTGTATTTTACGCCGTTGGCTTCGATTTGCAGGCTCGGGGGCTTTTGCGCGGCGATCTGGGCTGCGGAAATGACATAGCTCAAGGGGCCAAAACTTTTTTTAAACTCCGGACTGGTGGCTTCGACCACCTGCGCATCGAGCCCCACGCCGGCGAGTTGGACGAAGTATTGTTCGTTGGCCCGGATGAGATCGACCTGTCGGGTGTGCCCGGCCTGGATCACGCGCCAAGCTTGCTGGATGTTGGTGGGCAGACTCAGTTCACTGGCGAAAACGTTCATGGTGCCGACGGGCAGAATCCCCAGCGCCACGTCGCTGCCGACGATTCCGTTGACGACGTCATTGATCGTCCCGTCGCCGCCCGCAGCCACTAGAGTGCGGCAACCCTCGGCCACCGCGCGCTGGGCTAGCACTCGCGCATCGCCCGCGCAGGTGGTGGTGAGGAGCCGGCAGTTAGGCAGCCTTTGGATGGCATCCCAAGCCTTGCTGGCTTTTTCGCTGTGAGCGGCAGGGTTTAAGATGACTAGGATTTCATCCATTTTGAGGAAAGCATTGTGGGCGATTGGGCCTTTTCTTTCGGAAGACCGGGCGTAACTTCCCTGCCGTGAATCGACTTTCCAAGGCTATTCTTATCACCCTCGCTGCGCTCTGCGCGATTGGCGGGGTTTTACTGCTCTGCGTTAACCTCTACATTCAGTCGCCCGGCACCCATGCGCGGATCCAGAACGAGCTCAGTAAAGCGCTCAAATTGCCCCTGCTCATTACCAACACCAGCCTCAGTCCCTGGGGCGAGTTGCGGATTAGCGGCATCACCATCCCGGCCCCTGGCGGCGGGAATTTTCTGGACGCCTCAAGCTTCAGTGCCCGCTACCGCCTCATCCCGCTCCTGCGCAAGCAGTTGGTCATTTACGACATGTGCCTGGATCACCCAAAGGTCGTGCTCCAGCAAAATGCCGATGGAAAATGGGCGCTGCCCTTCCTAGCCAAGGCAATCGCGCGTTCTTCTGCTTCTGATAAAAGTCCCGCACCTCCAAAGTCGCACGAGGAAAAGAGCGGAGGTTTTGAGATCTTGCTGGATGGTTTTCGGGTCAGCAACGGTTCGGTGGAACTAGTGGATCAGACTCACAAACGGATCGCGGTTTGTTCTGACTTCGGGCTGATTTGCAGCGAGGTCCGCGAGGACAACCTCGAAGGCAGCCTAGTGCTCGGCAAGTTGAACTACGGTGATTTTCTCTTCCTCGAAAATGTCCGCGTGCCCTTTAAATATGCGGCCGGTGAACTCGTGGTCCCATCCGTGGACGCCGTCGTCGGCGGCGGCTCGCTCCATGGAAAACTCAATGTCCATCCGGCGGCACCTAATTCACCGTTCACCTCCGAATGGCAGTTCGATAAGGTCGATGCCGCGCGTTTAAGCCTAGAGGCGGGGGGGCTGCCTGGCGACGCTTCCGGAATCCTCGGTGGGACCCTGGAGTTGCATGGCAATTCCAATCACCTCAATCGCAGCGAAGGCAGTGGACAGGTCAATCTTGCCAATGCGCAATTTCGGCAGCTCGAATTCTTCCAGACCATCGGCAAGCTGTTGCAGATTGAAGCGCTCGCCAACCTGCGAATTAACAGTGGTAATGCCATGTTTCACATTGCTGATGAACGCGTTTTTGTCGATTCCCTGCTTCTACAGGCTCAGGACCTGAAGCTCTCCGGAAAAGGCACGGTGCGCTTCGACGGCCGCTTGGCGCTCGACGCCAAACTGGCGGTGGAGCCAGGGCTCGTGAAAAAGCTCCCCAGCTTCGTGCGCAGCAGCTTCGCGGAATCGGACGCTGACGGCTTCCCTGCCATTGATTTCAAAGTCGGGGGCAAAGCGGATCGGCCAAAAACCGATCTCTCGGAAAAGCTCGTTGGGAAGAAGCTCGGCGACCAATTTGACAGTCTTGTTTCCGGGCTGTTCGGCTCCAAAAAGAAAAAGGACGACGACAAGGTCGAGGACGGCAAAAAGCCCGAGGAGAAAAAGAAAAAGAAGAAAAAGGACGAGCCAGCCGCAGTGGATCCAGCGGTCCCAGCAGCCGTGCCCGCCGTCCCAGTCGAGGCTCCATCAGTGGCTCCATCAGTCGTTCCACCCGGGTCGCACGTTGTCGTTCCTTCCGAGCCGATTCAACCCGCTCCCGTCGTAAATCCCTCCCCGTCCAGCCCATGAGAGTTGTCGCGGGATCTGCCGGTGGCATTCCACTTTTCACGCCGAAGTCAGACTTGCGGCCCACAATGGACATGGTCAAGGCGGCGGTGTTTTCCAGCCTCTCTGATTTTGTCTCGGGCGCGCGGGTGCTCGATCTTTTTGCCGGCTCCGGCGGGCTGGGTATTGAAGCCCTGAGTCGCGGTGCCGCTTCGGCTTCCTTTGTGGAAGTCGATCGCCGGGCCGTGGACGCCATCAAGCGCAACCTCACCAAGACCAAGCTTCAGGGCGCTGTCGTCGAGATGGACGTGTTCAAGTTCCTCGAACGCTTGGCCGCGCCCGAACTCTTTGACCTAATTTTGGCCGACCCGCCTTACGCCAAGCAGAGCGGGGACCGGGATTTCGCGGCGGAATTGCTGGGATGCGACTGGCTGCGGCGGACGATTGCGCCGGATGGGATCCTGGTATTGGAGCATACGCCCGGGGCGAAGTTGAATCTTCACGAGCGATGGGAATGCATCCGGCAGAAGCGTTACGGAGGCACGGAAATCGCCCTTCTGCGTCCCATTTAAACGTCGCGACTTGGCACCAACGCTTTCCAGTCCTGTGCTCGCGAGCGCACGGCCATTACCGGCCGGGGCGCGTCGCTCGCTGTTTGTTTATAATTTGGTTTTCCCGTTCGTTTTCCTGGCTATGCTGCCGAGCGTCCTCCGGCGCACCCTGCGGCGCGGCAATTACCGCGAAAACTTCGGTCAGCGCCTGGGCATTTACACCGAGTCTGAACGTCTGCGCTTCGCTCAGGAACGCTGGACCTGGATTCATTCCATCAGCGTCGGCGAAACGCTCATCGCGCTTAAACTGGCCCGCGAACTCCATCGCAACGATCCCTCGCTCCGCGTCGTCATCTCAGTCACCACCTCCACTGGATTCGCCCTCGCTAGGGAGGCTTCGGCACCTTGGCTCGAAGTCATCTATAACCCCATCGACCTGCCGTCTGTGGTCCGCGCCGCCATCGAAACCATCCGCCCTCGGCAGTTGCTCTTTGTCGAAGGCGAGGCCTGGCCCAATCTGCTCGCTCAATGTCGGTTACGCGGGATTCCCACCGCCTTGGTCGCCGCCCGCCTTTCTCCCAGGAGCGAGTCCCGGTTCCGACGGTTCCGGAATTGGACGGGCCCGATTTTCTCGATGCTCGACACCATTTGCGTGCCGGAGCTGGAGGACATAGCGCGTTGGGAAAGTCTCGGGGTGCAAGGCGTCGGGCTCCGGCACACGGGCAGCATCAAATTCGATCTCGCCGCGACCAGCGCCCCATCGCGGGTGTCGGAATTTCGGGCCTGGCTAAAGCCGTTGGGTGTCACCGAGGGCAGACCAATTATTGTGGCGGGGAGCACCTGGGCGCCGGAGGAGGCGGTTTTGGGGGCGCTTCTGGGCGATTTACGACGCGAGTTCCCGGAGGTTTTTCTCATTATCGTCCCCCGGCATGTGGAGCGCAGTGCGGAGATTTTACATGCGCTCAGATCCAGCGGCTTGAAGGTCCGTGTCCGAAGTGATCTGCCGCTGTCCGCGCCTGACGCCTGCGATGTTCTATTGGTGGATACCACCGGGGAATTGCGGGAGTGGTATGCGCTGGCCACCTTGGTTTTTGTCGGGAAAAGCCTGCCTGGGATCGCCGATGTCGGCGGCCAAAACCCCGCCGAGCCCGCTGCCCTAGGGAAACCTGTCGTATTTGGGCCGCACATGGAGAATTTTGCGCCCGTGGTGAAGTTGCTGCTCGGGCGGGACTCCTGTTTGCAGGTGGCGGGCGCCGAGGATCTGCTGACCGCAGTGGGCGGCTTATTAAGAGAGCCGGGTCGGCGCAGATCGCTCAGTCTCAACGCGCTGGACGCGCTGGAGGTGCACCAGGGGGCCACCGCGCGGACGGCGCAGCTCTTTGGGATTGGGGCTGATTAGTGTGAAATGGCGTGAATTAGCGTAAATGCTAAAAAATAGGTTGCAAGAAGTGAGCTGGTCCCGCATGTTTGCCCGCTCGTTTCAAAAACGACCCTATCGTCCAGTGGTTAGGACACTCCCCTTTCACGGGAGTAACACGGGTTCGAATCCCGTTAGGGTCACTTGCTACAAAGCAGGTGGCCAGTTGTTTGCAGGACGCCTGCATGACAAAGTAGCTTTATGCAAAGCCGCGCTAGACGCTCTGGGCAGGAATTTCCCCTTGAGGTTAAAGCGGGAAGTGTCTCGGTCAAAATTTATAAGACCAAGAATCGTGCGCGCGTTCTTTACACGGTTTGCCACCACGGGCCAGGGCAGGGGAGGCAGCGGAAAAACTATGCTGCTCTTGCCGATGCGAAGCAGGAGGCCCAGCGAATTGCCATCAGTATCCACCAGACCTCACTATTCGACCTCGAATGGCGGGAAATCGCGAGCAGGTTCAATTCCCTGAATTCTGAGCGACAAAATTCAGGGGTGCCGAATGACCGGG
>JAYTYG010000183.1:0-4059 GCA_043742585.1 Spartobacteria bacterium | reverse complement strand
TTTGGTTCTTCTTGGCGACTGCTCTCGCGTGCGCGTTGGAAACCTCACAGGACGACACGTGAAAACGTTGAAAGCTGATTTGTCTTTCCTCTCTGAGTTCTCTGAGTTCCTCTGAGTTAAATTTCCGCTCCGCCCGGTGTCGGCGCGTTTGCCTCCCGAAGTTATATTTCCGGGGGTGGCAATGGGGCGGGCGCTTCTGGCTGCGGGTCGAGGATTTCGTCAATGGCCGCCAGCACTTCACTGGCCTGGATGGCTTTCATGCAGCGGAAATCAATCGGGCACTCGCGCTTGAAACAGGGACTGCATTCCACGGGGTGCCGCAAAATCCGGTGTCCGCTGCCGAGCGGGCCGGTGAGCACGGGCTCGGTGGAGCCGAAAAGGGCGACGACAGGCACGCCCAGGCAGGCCGCCAGATGCATGGTGCCGGTATCGTTGCTGAGCAATAGGTCGCAGGACAAAAGCTCGTCGATGAGTTGGGTCAGCGTGGTTTTCCCGACCAGATCCGTGCAGGGCGTGGGCGTGGCACCGAGGATTTCGTCGGCCACCGGTCGGTCTTTAGCGACTCCGAAAAGCTTCAACTGCGCGCCCCGGCGTTGATGCACGTCGCGCATCACTTCGGCAAAGCGTTCCGGCAACCAGCGTTTGGCGGGGCCATATTCGGCGCCCGGGCAGATTCCAATCACCGGATTGGCTCGGGGCGCACGTTGGCGTTGGGTGGTCAGGATTGAATCGGGGATTTCCGCGCCGATGAATTGCGCGAGAGCCAGGTAGTGGTGGACTTGATGTTTTGGAGCCGTGTTTTCAGGTGCCCCCTTTTTCTTTTTCTTCTCGCGCAGAACCTGGTTGAGCAATTTGCTGCGGTGATGCCCCGGGTAACCGACGCGTCGCGGGATTCCGGCCAGGTAAGCCTCCAGCGCAGTGCGCAGGGAGTTGGGGAAAATGATGGCCGCCTCAAACTGGTCGCGGATTTTGGCGGCGACCGCGAATACGCTTTCGCTTGGCTCGATGGGAATGATGGCGTCGACCTCAGGGAGCGAGCGCCAGAAATCGGCCAGTTTGGCGGGCGTTAACAGGGTGATGTGGGCGTCGGGTCGCCCGCGCTTGATGGCGCGCACGGCTGGGGCGCTCATGACGGCGTCGCCGAGCCAGTTGGAGCTGCGGATCAGTATTTTAAAAGGTTGCAGCGATTTCTCGGTCGTAGCGGGCATTGCGATGCCCCGTTTGTAGGTGGCGAGTAGAAACTTTGGTCGCGGCGTTTTCCAGCGGTTGTGGACCCAGAACCAATCGGAAGGCTGCTGGCGGATCTGCGCTTCCAAAGTCTCGTTGATCCGGGCCGTGAGCGCCTCGGCGCTTTGGCCTTCGGTGGGGATTCGGTCGAAGATGACGCATCGCCAGCGGCCGATTCCGTCGGTGTAAAGCGCGGCAGGGACCAGCCAGGAGTTGGTGCGCAGCGCGAGCGTGGCCGCCAGCGTCGAGGTGGACGCCAGCCGGTCGAAGAGCGGGCACCAAAGCCCCGCATCGCCCGCGTGTTGATCCGCCAAAATCCCCACGGCGCCGCCTGCGCGGATATATTTCATGGCCTCAGTGAAGCCCTCTTTTCGCTCGAAAAGTCGGAGCCCGAGCTGGGCGCGGTCGCGTCGCAATTCGGCATCGAGCAGGGGATTGCTCAGGCGCTGATAAATGGAGCCGACGGGGCAGGGGAAGATGTGAGGGGTGAGCTGGGCAAACATCTCCCAATTCCCGAAGTGGCTCACAATCATCGTGAACCCGCGCTGTTCGCGGACCCCGGCTTCCATGGTTTCCATGCCTTCCACGGTGACGATGGCTTCCAGTTCGGCCCGGGAAAGAGTGGGCAACTTGATGCTCGAGAGCAGGTTCGCGCCCAGGCTCGCAAAATGGCGGCGGGCAAGTTGGCGGAGTTGGGCCGGGGATTTTTCGCGGCCGAAAGCGATTTTAAGATTCGCGAGGACCAGCTGGCGGTAAGGTTTTGCGATGAAATAGGCTGCGGTTCCCAGCGCCCAGCCGATCCGGAACACGGTGGCGATGGAGAGCCGTTTGAGGCCCGCTGAGAGCACGCGGTAAAATCCGAAGGCGAGTCGATTGATCATCGCTTTTTCCAATACATGCTCTTGAGCGGATGATCGTCGATCAGGTTCGCTTCGATCCCGCCGAGCCGGGTTTCGTCATAGAGCTGGATGCCGACGTAATAAAAAAGCGGGCAGATGGTGGCCTGGTCGGAAACCAGAATGCGCTCGGCCTGGCGGAAGAGTTCAAAGCGTTTTTGGCTGTCGAGCTCCTTGCCAGCGGCGGCGATGAGTTGATCGTAAGTCTTATTGCTCCAGCCGGTTTGGTTGTTGCCGCCGCCGGTGACAAACATATCCATGAAAGTGTTGGCGTCCTTGTAATCGCCGATCCAGGAGGACCGGCAGAGGTCGTAGTCGAGGTTGCTCAGCGAGTTGAGGTAGACTTTCCATTCCTGCTGGGCGAGTTGGATGTTGACGCCCAATTCCCGATTGAACGTCGCCTGCAGTTCCACGGCGATGTTGGCGTCAATGTCCGCCCCGCTCTTGTACAGATAATACATGATGGGGAAGCCGGTCCCGCCGGGAAAGCCGGCTTCGGCCAGGAGTTTGCGGGCCCGTTCCGGGTCGCGCGCCAGGCCGGGCGGCGGCTGATAGCCGGCGGTGTTGTGGGGGACAAAGCTGTCAGCGGGGACTTCGCCGGCGCGGGTGATTTTTTCGCAAAGATACGGCTTATCGACGACGAGGCTGAAGGCGAGGCGGACGCGGGGATCGTTAAACGGCTTCCTGCTGCTGTTGAAACGAATGAAATAGTTGCCCAGGAGCGGGGCGGAGTGAAAATCGGGGCGCTTCTTGAGTTGCTCCATGAGCGTGGCGGGCGCCAACCCTTTATCAATCACCATGTCAGCAGCGCCGGTGGCGTAGAGGTTGAAGGCGTTCATGGGCTTGTCGGTGGGCAGGATGTCGATGGTCTGCATCCCGACCTTGGCGGTGTTCCAGTAAAGCGGGTTTTTTTCGAGCCGGATCCGGTCGGCGAGGCGCCACGCTTTGAGGATGTAGGCGCCGTTGGTGATGAGCTTGCCGGGTTTGATGAAGCTTTCGCCACTGCGGGCCGCCGCCTCGACGCTGGGGATGTGGACTGGGAGCAAGGTGGTAAACGCGCAGAGATCGAGCCAGAAAGGCGTGGGGCTGTTCAACGTCACTTCGAATGTCCACGGGTCCGGAGCGCGCAAGCCCACCTGGGTGAAGTCGCTTAACGTCCCTTCGTTAAAAGCCTTCGCGTTTTTTATGTAATGCAGCTGGTAAGAGTATTCGCTCGCGGTCGCGGGCAGCAGCGTCCGACGCCAGGAGTTGAGGAAGTCCGCGCTCGTCAACGGATCGCCGTTGCTCCACCGGGCGTTTTTGCGCAAGTAAAACGTGTAAGTCAGGCCGTCACCCGAAATCTCCCAGCGCTCCGCCATCCCCGGCTGTGGGGTCCCGCTGGCGTCGGTGGCGGTGAGCCCTTCAAAAAGCGAATTGGTAATCCGGCACTCCGCCTGGCCGGTAATGAGCGCCGGGTCCAGCGATTCGGGCTCGGCGCCATTGATGATGACAAAATCGGCGCGATCCGAGACCGGACCGCAAGAGCCTAGGGCGAAGGCGAGAAGTGAAAAAAGAAATCGGAAAGAGCGGGGGTTCACGATGAGCGGCGGAGATTGCATCAAAGCGGGGCGCTGTCCAAGGGCTTCTGCATTTTCAATGAGGGGGGGCGCGTGCAAGGGAGGCGCGCATTACTGGCCACCCCCCGGGGCGGGTATACACCCGCATGAGGAGCGAGATTCGATAATCAGAACAAAGCCGAGCAGTAGGCCCGAAGGATTGGTGTCATCGGGTCCACTAAGTCCACTGAGTCCACTGAGTCCATTTGGTCCATCCCCGCCCCCCCAACCCAATCAACCCGCGCCATGACAACTGACATTAAAATTCCCGCCTAGAGAGCCACGCTGGAAGGCCTGCTGACTGTCCCAGAAGAAGGCGCTAGTGCCCTCGTGCTCTTTGT
>JAYTYG010000182.1:0-4341 GCA_043742585.1 Spartobacteria bacterium | reverse complement strand
GCTTTTGAATTGCTCGAGCATGGGCATAGGATGATGGCCGAGACAGTCGGTCTTTTTGTTGGCATTCTCTGTGCATGGATCTGGGGAAGTCGCTGGGGGATCCCTGTGGCTGCGGGTGTATCTATGATTTTGGCTGGCGGTGCTTATTTCGCCGGGTGTAGTCAGTCCACCGTCGCACACGTCGGGCTTTGGAGTTCTGCTGTGGTGTTTGTCGGAATGATATTATGGAGAGCTTATGCAGGCTCACATTCTCACCGCGCGATTATCCGATGGTTGGCGTTTGCTGCTTTTGCTGGGGTGATTGGTCAAGCGATTCTGGGTGGATTGCGAGTGACGATCGAAAGTGGTGGGGATCCGCGGATGGCGACTAATTTCAAGATATTGCATGGTTGTTTTGCGCAGTTTGAATTGTGTGTTTTGGTGGCGATTGCCACTTTATTGTCTCCGGCATCGATTGGGATGCCTCGCATTGAGGGAATGGCCAGGGTCTCTCAGATGACATGGATCACGGTAACCTTCGTTTATATTCAATTGATGGTCGGTGCTACGGTCCGACATCTTGGTGCGGGGCTAGCGATTCCTAGTTTTCCCACGGCGACGCCGGATGGCGCTTTTTTACCGGCAACTCACAATTTGTTCGTGGATCTAAATTTCACGCATACGCGAATTGGGGCGGGCCTGATTGCGGTGCTTGTGGTTTGTTTATTTTTGCGTGCGGTGGGAAATGCGCAGGGTGAAGTGCGTATACTTAGGCCAGCGTTTTTGTTGTTCGGGCTCGTAGCTATGCAGATTACGTTGGGGGTCTTGGTTATTTGGAATTTGCGGCCGCCAATGCTAACGACATTGCATGTGCTTAATGGAGCGTTTGTTTTGGCGACAGCAGTTTGGCTTGGGGTTCGGACCTCGGGGCAGGTAGCGGGACGTGAGGCTGCGGGATCGGAGCATGCGAATAAGTTGATTGGGGAGGTGACGAGTTGAGTCGGGCTAACGAAGATAATATGGCGATCGATCTTGATGGGAGAGGGGAGGTGCCGGAGATCGGACTGGTGAGCGACTTAATGACGCTCACAAAGGCGCGGTTGAGCCTGTTAGTGATCATCACCACATTTGTGGGTTTTTGCATGGCAAGCGCTGCCAGGTTAGATTGGTTGCTGCTTTTGCATGCGGTTCTGGGAACCACCTTGGCGGCTGCCGCTGCGGCCGTTCTAAATCAATGGAGTGAGAGCCATGTCGACCGCTTGATGGAGCGGACGAGGCAACGCCCGTTGCCGGCCGGTCGGATGAAACCCGGGGCAGCCTTGCTGTTGGGAGTCTCGTTGGCGACGATTGGTGTGGGTTGGTTGTGGTTGACCACTAATCGGATGAGCGCGTTTTTGGCGGCAGCTACGGTAGTTATCTATCTTTTCCTATACACTCCGTTGAAGCGGCGTACGGCGTTTTGCACAATCGTTGGGGCGGTTTCCGGAGCGATTCCGCCGATGATTGGTTGGACGGCAGCGCAAGGCTCCAGCCCAACGCTGGGGTTAGGTGCGTGGATCTTATTCGGAGTACTATTCAGTTGGCAGATGCCTCATTTCCTGGCGATTGCGTGGATTTATCGCGATGAGTATGCGCAGGCGGGTTTTGTGATGTTAAAGCGCGACGATGTGAGTGGCGTGATTACCGCGTTAACGAGTCTCATTTTTGCCGTGGGGTTGGCGGCTGTTTCGGCGATTCCATTTTTCTCGGGCATCAACAATTTCGTCTACTTCGTGGGTGCAATGATGCTGAATGGGACGCTTGTGGTTTTGGCGACGCGATTTCTGATCGAACGGAGCCGAGTGACCGCGCGGCTTCTTTTTTTCGGATCGATCATCTTTTTGCCCCTACTGCTGGGGTTAATGGTTTTCACTAAACGATGAATTGCCGAACGTTCAGCAGGGGCTTTTTGTTCCTGTTCGCAGGCGGCCTTCTCGTGGGGGCCGCGAGTTGTAAAAAGAAGGGGGAGCCGTTTGAGGTTTATCCGCAGGCGCCGCAGGTCAGTCTTCAGCGGTATTGGCAATTGCCGGATTTCGCGCTGATCGAGCGCAGCGGCAAGACCATGGGCACGGCGGATTTGCGGGGTAGGGTGTGGGTGGCTGACTTCTTCTATTCGGCGTGTCCCGGGCCGTGTCCGATGCTTAGCAGTCAGCTTAGCGATATTTATAAGTCTACTCGCGCAATGGCCGGGGTGACATTGGTCTCTATTTCGACCGATCCGCTCAAGGATACCCCTGAGGTGCTTACGGCCTATGCAAAGAGGTTTGGAGCGGCGGAGAACTGGTGGTTTTTGACTGGTGACAAAGCGGCGATCTATGAGCTGGCGAATAAAGGGTTTAAGATCGGAGTTAGCGAAGAGCCGGCGGCGCTAAAGGAGTCTATCACGCATAGCACCAAGCTGGTATTAGTGGATAAGAACGGGATGATCCGAGGGTTTTACAATGGATTGGAGGCCGCAGAGGGGAAGCGGCTTGTTGTAGATATTGAAACGTTGAAAAAGGAATCTCGATGACTGTCCATGACTTGCCTTTGTTAAATGCCAGCCTAAACGGTCTGAGCGCATTGTTTATCTTAATTGGATTGGCTGCGATCAAATCGGACAGGAAAAAATTTCATATCCTGTCGATGAGTGCGGCGCTGGTGACGTCGACGCTGTTTTTGACCAGTTATGTGAGCTATCATTGGCTGTCACATGGTGTGGTAACGCCATTTACTTACGTGGGTTGGCCTAGAACGCTTTATTTTGTCATTCTCTTTACCCATATCCCGCTGGCTGGGCTCACCCTGCCGCTGGTGATTATGACGGTCATTCCTGCCTTGCGTGCAAGGTTCGATAGGCATCGGCGTTTAGCCAAAATCACGACGCCGATTTGGTTGTATGTGTCGGTAACAGGAGTGCTGGTTTATCTGATGCTCTATGTGTGGTATCCCGTCGTGAAGCCTTAGTGCTGATGGTTATTGGTTCGCGTTAGCCGGGAATAGCTGTTGCCGGCTGTGAGTGGAGGATTGGCTGCTTGTTTGAATAAAGCTGTAGTGGCGGTTGGTCCACTTATTGTGGCCACGTAGCTGTGTTCTATTTTTGGCTGTATTAGATGCTATATCGAAGGACTCAGAGTCCTTGGGCTTCGGGCGGGAGAAAGACGCGGAACCGGTTTTTGTCGATTGCCTTCATATAGGCTTCCTGAGGGCTAACTAGGCCTTGTTGCATGACTTTCCAGATGGCGTCGTCCATGAATTGCATGCCTTGGCCTTTGCCTCCGACGATGACGTCCTGAAGTTTTTGAGTGGCGCCTTCCCGAATGATGGCGCTAGCGGCGCCGTTGACGACGAGGATTTCGTTGACGGCGAGGCGGCCGGTGCCGTCGGAACGCTTGAGCAGTAGCTGAGCGACGACGCCGCGCAGGGAATTGGCGAGCATGGTGCGCACCTGCGCTTGTTGGTCACTAGGGAAGACGTCGATCATGCGGTCGACTGTTTTGCGGGCGTTGTTGGTGTGCAGCGTGCCAAAGACGAGTAGGCCGGTTTCCGCAGCGGTTAGTGCAAGCTGGATGGTCTCCAGGTCGCGCATCTCGCCGACGAGGACGATGTCCGCGTCTTCACGCAAGGCGGCTTTGAGGCCTGCGGGGAACGTCGCCGCATGTTCGGGGACTTCGCGCTGGGTGATGATGGAGGCTTTGTTGACATGGACGAACTCGATGGGCTCTTCGACTGTGATAATGTGCCGGTTGAAATTCGTATTAATATAGTCAATGAGCGCGGCGAGAGTCGTGGACTTGCCTGAGCCGGTCGGGCCGGTGACCAGGACGAGGCCGCCCCGGATATTGCCGAATTCTTTGACTATTTCAGGAACGCCCAGTTGCTCCAGGGACATGATCTTAGTGGGGATCAGGCGGAAAACAGCGCCGTAGCCGTGGGTCTGCTTGAGGAAGTTGCAGCGGAAACGAGAGTCCTCGTTCATCTCGTAAGCGAAATCCAAGTCGCCGCCTTCTTCATAGCGGGCCCAGCGGTCGGGGCCGCTAATCTCGCTCATCATATAGGCCATCTCTTCGCGGGTGAGGGCTTCATCGCGAATGGGAATGATTTCGCCATGGCGCCGGATTTTCGGAGGAGCGCCTTCTCCGAGATGGAGATCAGAGGCACCAGCGGTGACTAGGACTTCAAAGAATTGATCGATGTAGGGCATGGAGGTAGAGGGGGGACGCTGGGGAGAGGCCTGAGATAGGAGTTGGTGCGCAGGATTTCAGGCAGGAGAAACGTGCGACAGGTTCACCGGCAGTGGTGAGCGGGGGGGATTACTTGCCGATGTGCTGACGCATCAACTGC
>JAYTYG010000181.1:0-3386 GCA_043742585.1 Spartobacteria bacterium | reverse complement strand
TCGATTCCATGCACGAAAATGATGCACTTATTCTCCTCATCCGCCGGCTTCTCAAACGCCTGATTACCCGGCGCCTCCTCGCCATTCCCCTGCCCATACGGCATCGCATTGTAGAGGCTTTGCGGCCACCGCTTTATGGCAGGATCTAGACGTTCCCATCGTTATTTTAGATGCGTAAGCCTTGGCGTCACTCGCGCCCGCGCATCTGGCCTTCAGGAAAGAGGAGGAACTTCGCTGCGAGCCTCTGCGGGTGTTGGCGCTAAGTTATGAATTCGCGTTCTTTCTCGCGCACAGTGAGCACAGGGCATGGCGCGTGGCGAACCACTCTCTCCGCTGTGCTGCCGAGAAAGACGCGCTTGAGCCCTGTCCTCCCGTGTGTGGTGATGATGATGAGATCCACGCTCTCCTGCTGGGCCACTGCCGCTATGATCTCAAACGGTAGCCCGATCTGCACCAAAGTCTGCCCCAGCAGTTCCGGTTCAATCGCCTTCTGCGCGATCTCTCGTAGACGCGCTTTCGCGGGCCCAGAGGGGATCACCTCGCCCAGTGGAAGATAGGTGAGATCGCCTGGATATGGCAGGGGCTCAATGACGTGCAGCAGCGTGATCTTGGCGCCGAACTGTTTGGCAAATGCCACGGCGTATTGAAGCGCTTTTTCTGACGTGTCCGAGAAGTCCAGCGGGACGAGGATTTTCTTCAACTTCAAAACCGCCGGGCACAGCTCCGGCAAAGGCATTCGCCCCGGAGGCGCCACCTCCTCGATCGGCTTTTCGATGGGCTCCTCGAGATTGTGATGAGCCTCAGAGATCTCCGCAGGCGGCTGGGTTCCGACAGTTTCCAATTTTTCCAAAGTAATTTCTGGCACAGCTAAATACTCCCTTCTGATATCATCATATCGTGGGTCGAGGGCTGTTTGGACTTCAGCTCCTGAGCTGTGTGCCTGCCTTTCAGAACAATGGCGGCGCCGACGCCGCTCTGCATCAAGAACCCTGCGCGGCTGGGATTTTCACATGGCTCCAGCGCCAACTGTCCAGATCAGCCCAGCTCTCCACGGCCAGTCGCACTTCTATAATGTCGCCCGCTTCAAAACTCTCCTGCTCGGTGCGCAAAATCCGAAATCCCCAATGGGGCGCGCGCGCCGGATCCAGCGGGGCAGAGCTCAGGCTGAGATCCGCGTCCACCAGCGCCCGAAAATAAATCACATACCCATCGAGTTGACTGGCCCGGTCCACGGTCCGGCGCAATGTGATGGTTTGCGGGAGGTTGGACTCGATCACGGTGTGCAGATCGATCTCCAAAATCGGTTCGGGCTTGCCCAGGAAATGGTCGATGAAGCCGGGATCGCTGCTGCGCAGTTGATAATACTCCGGGTTCTGCGGCCGATGCCACTCCATGGCGGCGTAGCTGTAGCCGTGGACGTTGAGTTCCCAAAGAAAGGGGACGCGATACACAGATTTGACCTCGACCGGCTCGCAATAGAACTCAAACAGGCTGGGAATGATCCGGCCGCCGGGCTTGAGCAGGCGGTCACGCAGGTCGCTCACGTTCGCCATCATTCCCTCGTCAAACAGGCAGTCGCCCATCTGCTCGTGGACAATCACGTCCACGGGCTCCTCGATTTTAAAGGCTGTGCTGTGTGTGGACTGAAACTCCACCGTGTCGATCCCATTGGCCTCGGCCAGCGTTTTGGCATGCTCCAAAATCGAGGAGTGATCGATCGCGTAGACCTTGCTTGCACCGGCGCGCGCAGCAAACGCGGCGAGGATCCCCGTGCCTGTCCCCAAATCAATGACGCGATCGCCTTTCCTAATGTGGCGCTGGATCGCCGCATGATAGAAGTTCATCCGCGGCTGATCCGCGAGCATACGTTCCTGTTCGTAGAAGCTGGCGAAATACTGGAGGTTGAACTCGCGGTAACGCGACTCCGGGTTGCCCTGGGAGTCGGCCGCCGGATAGATCCAGGGCGCCACGCCGGGCTGTTTTCGGACCCAAGCGGCGACGGTGTCGAGGCGACGCCGAATGGCTGTGAATAGTTGGACGCTGAAACGTTGAATGAAATGAGTAGCCATGGGTGCCTGACGCCGTGGCATCGGAATTTGAGAGCCTGCCGGCGCGTCCGATCTAATGCAACCGGAAGCGGCAGCCAATTTGGTCACGGTTCAGCGTCCCGGAAATGATAGCCACAGAGAACACATAGACCACAAAGAATACCTAGATGCTTAGCCTTTATGTTCTTTGCGATCTCTGCGGATAAATATCTCCTCCACCGGAAATGACAGCCACAGAAAACACAAAGAACACAAAAATTCTCTGGATGTTTAGTCTCTGTGATCTTTGCGTTCTTTGCGGCTAATACGATCTTTGCGGTTAATGCGGCGGGAGCCGCGCGGCGCTGCGGCGCCTATGCATTACCATCTCGGGATCAATTTCCAGCTTGTCGACAAACCACTCGGCCGCGAATTTCGCCACCTGCTCCAGGGCCCCGGGCTCTTCAAAGAGATGAGTGGCCCCGGGAACGATCTTCAACTCGGCGTCACATAAAAGGCGCTTGGAGGCCGCCTCATTGAGCGCGATCATCGAATGATCGTAGCCCCCCACAATGAGCAGCGTGGGCGCTTGCACTCGCGCCAAGGCGGTGCCTGCCAGATCCGGGCGCCCTCCTCGAGAGACCACGGCACAGACATCCTGGGGACGCTCGGCGGCTACGACCAAAGCCGCTGCGGCCCCAGTGCTGGAGCCGAAATAGCCGATCGGCATTTCGCTAATCCCCCCGATATTATCCCCAAAATTATCCCCAAAGCCCCCACTCATGGCCCAATCGGTGGCGGCATCGATGCCCTGGCTTTTGACCCAATTGGTCACATCCAAAAGCCTTTTACTGAGAAGCCGGATATCGAACCTGTAATTGGCGGTAAACCGATCCACGGTTTCCTCTTCCGGGGTGAGCAGGTCAAAAAGCAACGTGGCGAGCCCAGCGCCATTGAGCGCCCGCGCGACAGCTTGGTTGCGAGGACTGTGTCGGCTACCGCCGCTTGCATAAACAAAGAGCACGAGGGCACTAGCGCCTTCTTCTGGGACAGTCAGCAGGCCTTCCAGCGTGGCTCTATAGGCGGGAATTTTAATGTCAGTTGTCATGGCGCGGGTTGATTGGGTTGGGGACGATTATTTCGATACCGTCCGTGATTTACCTTGCTTCGCCACGTTGGCGGGGCATGAGGTGACGATCTTCAACGATCACATGCAGGATACGGATGCTCTGGCCGCAAGGTTGGCGGAGATTGAGGTTTTGGTGCTGATCCGGGAGCGGACCAAGATCCGGACTCCGCTGCTGGAACGGCTGCCGCGCTTGAAACTTATCAGCCAACGCAGCGTTTTTCCTCATATCG
>JAYTYG010000180.1:0-1608 GCA_043742585.1 Spartobacteria bacterium | reverse complement strand
GCCAGCGGCACGCCGTTTTCCAAGCTTCAGGAGATCGTGGCGGCCAAGCATTTTACGATCACCATCGACCTGCATTTGGGCTCGGCGGAATACACCGTTTATACGACGGATCTGAGCACCGATTACGTCAAATTCAACATGGGCGAGTAAGCGCGCGCCCCTGCCCTCACAGCTGCCGCCAGGCGCCAAGGATCGGAAGATTCGCCCTGGGTGGCATCCGCTGCGCATCCCGGCCGTGCCCATGGCTTAAGTTCTTGGCGCGGGTCATTGGCTCGGGGCCTTGGCATCTTCGCCTGCGGCGCGGCTTTTCCCGTCTTGTTCATTTTTCTTTCTTCATTTCTCTCATGGCTCAATCACCTACTCTCCGCGCTGAAGCTCTCATCGAGGCGCTCCCCTTTATCCAGAAATTCCGAGGCGCACTTTTCGTGATCAAATACGGCGGCAGCGCCATGGAGGATGACAATGTCGTAGAGCGGTTTTTGCGGGATGTGGTTTTTCTGGAAGCGGTGGGGATCAATCCGGTGCTCATTCACGGGGGCGGCAAATCGATTACGACGCGGATGCGGGATGCGGGGTTGAAGCCAAAATTCGTTAACGGGCTGCGGGTGACTGATGAGCAATCGATCCGGATTGTTGAGGACGTGCTCGATAACGTCATCAACCCTGGCATTGTCAATTTGCTCAACGAGTTTGGAGGCAAAGCCGTGGGGCTCCATGGGAAAAGCTTTTTGCGCGGGCACAAGTTGCCGCCGCAGACCGAGGGCAAGGCGACCGGGATCGATCTCGGTTTCGTGGGCGAAGTTGTGGATATGGATCTGGCGGCCATTGAGCGGGCGGTCGCCGAGGAGCGGGTGCCGGTGATTTCGCCATTGGCGAGAGATGAGCAAGGGACTGTGCTCAATATTAACGCGGATATCGCGGCGGGTACGATTGCGGGGCGGTTGAAAGCCGCCAAGTTTATCTATTTGAGCGATGTGCCCGGGATCATGCGGGATCCGACCAATAAGCAGTCGCTGATTCCGTCGGTGAACGCGGAGAAGATCGAGCAACTGCTGGAGGAAGAGATCATCACCGGCGGGATGATTCCCAAGGTGGAGTCCGCGATGCACGCGCTGAGTCAGGGCGTTAAGAAGGTGCATTTCATCGATGGCCGCACGCCGCATTCGCTGTTGCTGGAGATTTTCACCAACGCCGGGATCGGCACGGAGATCGTGGGTTAACGCCGGGGCGGGTTGGTTGTTCTCACGTTTTTCGTGGGCAGGGCGGAATCGCCAACCGCGCCGAAGGCGCACTGGAGTTTGGCCAATTTCAAAAAATGGCACACAGGACCGAGGGCTGCCCGCGACAAATGGGGAAATGGCCCAAAGGACGGCCCCGTCATCCTAAGGTTTTCCGCCAGATATGGGGGGGCGTGTCGAAATTTCAGCGAAGCGACGGGACGTCGCTGGTACGACGGGGGCGCGCCCGAAACCGCCAAACTTCAGAAACATCGGCGTTAAAAACCGGAGAGCCTCGGCAAACGGCATTTCCGGGACAGCCTCTAGCTGGCGTAGAACGCGGCGATTTGGTCGACCACGTATTGCTGCTGATCTTCCATCAGTTCCGGGA
>JAYTYG010000179.1:0-4943 GCA_043742585.1 Spartobacteria bacterium | reverse complement strand
GCGACTTGCTCATGCGTTTGGGCAGCGACGACGCTCAAATAAAGGCGGCGCGCGAACTTTTCGAAGCCAGCGTGCAGAGCGATTTTCACACACTGCTGCGCGCACAAGAGTTCGCGAAGAGTTGCCATTTCGATCTGCATGCCTGCCGGCGCGTGGGCATCCACGCGCAGACGGCGCGCCAGGTCGATGACACGTTCCGGCAACTGCTCCAGATCGCCAAACGCGAGCGTCTGATGGAGGCCGGGAGTCCCGCGCCAGCTCTGAACGATCCGGAAGCGCTTGTGAAATGTCTGCTTGCCGGATTCATCGACCAACTCGCGGTGCGCAAGGACGGCGGCACGCGGGAGTGCGTCCTCACGGAAGGCCGCGTAGGCACGCTTGTCCGTGAAAGTGTGGTGGATTCGCTGCTGTATGTTAGCGCCAACATCCGCGAAGTGGACGGGCGCGGCGGGCGCATGACCTTGGTCAGTCTGGCGACGGCTGTAAAACGCGAGTGGATTGCCGAAATCTTCCCGCAACATCTCACCGAAACTTTTGAACACGTCTTTGATCCCACCCACAAGCGCGTCGCCGCGATCCGCCAGGAGCGGTGTCTGGGGCTGATCATCGGGCAGAAACATCAGCGCGAGGTGGAGCCGGCAGCGTCAGGGCGGGCGCTGGCCGAGGCGTTTGGGAATCGCTGCTTCGACCTGCCGAATCTGGGGCACGAGGTGAAGCAGTTCATGGCGAGGGTGAACCTCATCTGCACGGCGTTGCCGGAGTTGGACTTTCCGGCGTTCGACGACGCGGCGTTGGAGGCCGCACTGGGCCGGGCCTTCGCCGGGCGCACGCTGGTGAAGGAGGCGCAGTCGGTGGAGCTGCGGCCATACTTTCGCCCCCACCTCGTTACTGAACAACTGGCGTGGCTTGATGAGCTTCTGCCTCACTCAATCCAGTGGCCGGATGGACGGAAGGTGAAGCTCACTTATCCCGAACCGGATCGCGAGGACCCGGACGGTTGGCCCACCGCGCAGGTGAAGCTCAACGATTGCTGGGGGCTCAAGGAGCATCCGATGTTGGGCGAAGGCAAGGTGCCGGTGCGGCTGTGGCTGTTGTTGCCGGACGGCAAGCGGCTGGAGGGCACCACGGATTTCAGGCGGTGGAAAGCGGAGAGCTACCCGAAACATCGGGCGACCATTAAGAACAAGTATCCCGGCTTCACGTGGCCGTAGAAAAGCGGCTCAGTGGCGGCCGCGGCGGGCCTTCCGGCGGCGGCCCTCCGCTATTGGGCGCAGCAAGGCGAGGCTTGCAAGGACGCCGAATGCGGAGGGGTAATCTGGCTTGTTTAGCCTTGCTCTTGTGCGACCCAGTCAATGGCGAAGCGGACCATTTCACCGGCATCTTTAAATCCGAGCTTTTCTTTGATGTGGGCGCGGTGGGTTTCGATGGTTTTGACGCTGAGATGGAGTTCATTGGCGATCTCGCGAGTGCCGAAGCCTTTGCCCAGGAGTTGGAGGACTTCGAGTTCGCGGTCGGAGAGTTTGTCCACCGGCGAACCCATACCGCCTTCGAGGGATTGAATGGCTTTGAATACCAGGCGTTCGCTAAATCTGGGGCTCACGTAGATTTCACCCAGGAGCACTTTGCGCAGGGCGGTCACAACTTGGGTCATCGCCTCGGCTTTCATTACGTAACCTTTTGCTCCGGCTCGAAGTGCGCGCAGTGCATAGAGCGATTCATCGTGCATGGAGAGAATGAGCACCGGGAGTCGGGGCATTTCAGCGCGCATCAATTTGATTAACTCAATGCCGTTGGTTCCTTGCAGGGAGATGTCGAGCATGGCCAGGTCAGGTTGCAGACGGCGCATCGCTTCGAGGGCGGAGGGGGCGCTTTCGGCCTCGCCGCAGACGGCGAGATCTTTTTCCGCAGCGATGATCGAGGCGATCCCGTGCCGGAATACTGGATGGTCATCGACGATGAGGATCCGGCGTTGCTTGATCGCGGTGGGGGTGGTCTTCGGTAATTCTGCGACTTCTGGGGTCATCGGTATTTATTAAGCAAGGAAGGATTGATGGGGAGAACACGGATTGTGGTTTCCTCTATAAAGGCTGTCGATCGCAACGTCCTGAGAATGTTTGCATTGCATTCAATCTCAGTTGCTCCTGATTCAGGGGAGCGGATTATACGACCGTCGTCTCGGGTCAGGAGGAAAACGCTTCCTCGGCTCGGGTTCAAGTGAATCGTTATCCGGTGAACCCCTGATCGCTTCATGGCGCATTTTTGTGGGTTAACCGGTGCACCCTGTCTGGCTGAATGCGGTGGATTAACATGAAGTGTGTCGCCGGGAACTGCGCGCCATGCTGGTGCTGGGGGTCAGGGCGCTCCCTGATGGACGGGGATGGACGCAGTGGACACTGTGGACGCAGTGGACACAGTGGACACAGTGGACGAAATGGACTCTCGCTGTCCCCGGTTATGAGGGTGGCGAGTTTTTGCGGCGCTCAGAGCGGATACGGTAAAGGCGCTCGGTGAAGCCGCCGTCCTTGGCGAACGCTGCGGCCAAGGACGCCAGTTGGCGGTCCAGGAGGTAGCAGGCAACTTCGATCAAGACCAAGATGGCGTTTGCCGCAATTTCCGGATAGGTGCTGCGTCCATTCTCGGCGGGTCCATTGTGTCCACTCTGTCCACTTCGTCCATTTCGTCCATCTCCCCCCGCCCGCCCCGCCCGCCCCGCCCGCCCCGCCTCATGCACCTCCCGAATCCATTCCGCGACCGCCTCCGCTGAGGTGCAGCGGCGGGCCACCAGTTGGGTTCGGCGCGGGTCATCCCGCAGCCATTGGGGCAGTTGGCGGTGCCTTAGGAAATCTTCATAGTCCAAACGCAGCTCTTCGAGGCTGGAGCGCGCGACGTTGGTGAGTTTGAGCTCGGTCTTTTTCGAGGTGCCACTCGCTTTACTGCCTTCCGCGATATTTTGCACGCCGCTGCGGGCCGCTTGCACCATCTGATCCTGGGTACGACTGCGTTTCGGGATATACCGTTCGCAGAAACGCTCGGTCAGGTCATAGCAAAGTTGCGCTAACTGAAAGCTTTTGAGCTTTCGGTAGCCTCCGTTCTTAGGAATAAGCGGTTCGACGTCCACCCCTTATACCAACGCCGCCCGAGGTGCGCGCGGTCGGGTGCGCGATGCTCATTTTTGCATCCAGGCTTCATTTTGATTTAAATTCGAGTTGGATGATTGCCGCTGTTGCGCGGACCAAACACTGTTAGAAACCGCGGGATGCAGCAAATTGAGCGCTCGATCCCTGTCCTTCACTGTGCCGCAATTTGGACGAATGCGTTGCGCTCAGAACTCACCACGAGTGTTCTGGCGCCTTATCTCAAACATTGTCGATGGTTCGGCGGAAAGGGAGGGGAAATTCGCTCGGTGCGGATTCTTTCGGAAATCACTTTGCGGGACAGTCCGTCGGAGGCCCGGGTGCTTCTGCTGGAGGTGGTTTCGGACGATGGTTCGTGCGGAACTTATTGTCTGCCCGTGGATTTCGCGGCTGGCGAAGTCGCCGGGCGTTTATTGGCGGATTCGCCGGGGGCCGTGATCGCCCGATGCGCCGGCCCCGAGGGAGCCCAAGGGGGCGTCATTTACGACGCAGTTTGGGGAGAGGGATTTCGCCGGGAACTGCTTGAAACGATCCTGAGGGACGATCCGCCGTTGGGGTCCGGCAATGTGTTGTTCGGAGTGCAGGGCAATGGCCTGAACCCAGTCGAGGCGGCGCGGGTCCAGGGGGAGTCCAGAGTGTTTACAGCCGAGCACTCCAATAGCGCGATCGTTTACGGCTCGAGCTATTTTTTGAAACTTTATCGCAAGATTGAGCGTGGAGGTCAGCGGGATGGGGAGATTCTCCGGTTTTTGACTGAGGAACAGCCTTTTAATAATGTGCCGCGGTATTGCGGCGAGCTGACTTGCGAGGATGTTGCAGGGCCCGCCGTGCTCGGGTTGCTCGTGAGTTTCACGCCCAATCAAGGCGATGCCTGGACCCAGGCGTTGGCGGCGTTGTCGCAATGGTTTACCCAGCTTTTGCGTGACGGCGTGGGCGAGGGGCACGCGCCCAGCCTCGGAATCGACGTGCCCTATCTACAGCGCCTCCGGCACCTCGGCGCGCTGACTGCGCAATTGCATCAAGCGTTGAGCGGGGCCGCGTGGCATCCAGAGTTCGCGCCCGAGGCGTTCACCCGCGACGATCAAGATGCGCTGGGTGCTGGCATGGCGACAACGATCGTGGCAACGATGGCTCGGTTAAACAAGTGGCACGCCGAGCTGCCGGGGCCACTCGAGGAACGCCACCAACTGCCGGACGCAGCGCAATTGTTGGCTTACCAAACGGCGCTGGTGGAGGACGTGATCGACGCCGAGAAGATCGCCATCCACGGCGACTATCACCTCGGGCAGGTGCTGGATACGGGGGCGGATTTCGTGATTATGGATTTCGAGGGTGAGCCGCGACGCTCTTTTCAGGAGCGCGCCCTCAAGCGTTCTCCGTTGGTGGACGTGGCGGGAATGCTGCGTTCATTTGATTATGCGGCCAGCGTCGCGCTGATGGAGTTGCCTGAGGGGGCGGCCCTTAAGCCTTGGGCGGAGGCTTGGGTCAGGCAGGCGAGCGCGGAGTTCGTCCAGGCTTACCGGGCGGCGGCTGCGGGCGCTTCTTTCCTCCCAAAATCCGAGGCCGCTTTTGATCGACTCCTGGACTGGTCGATTCTGGAGAAGGCGCTCTATGAGATTTGTTATGAGCTCGATTATCGGCCCGCTCTGGTTGGGATTCCGCTGCGGGCAGTGAGCGAGTTGTTGGGAAAACACCGCGATACGGTGTGATTGGATGTTTATTTTTCGTTAATGGGATTGCTTATGGGCCTTTTACGAATATTCCGACGAGCGGCCTTGGATACGGGGTGGGGGACTTGAAATCGCTCAC
>JAYTYG010000178.1:0-2746 GCA_043742585.1 Spartobacteria bacterium | reverse complement strand
CGGGGAGCTGTCGATTGACATTCGTCACACAAACATCATCGAGGTCGATCATCGTTATCGCGCCGATCCCCGAGCGGGCCAGCCCTTCCACAGTCCAGGAACCGACTCCGCCGACGCCAATGACACAGACATGAGCCGCATGCAATCGGGCCAGAGCCGCCTGGCCATAAAGCCGACCCAACCCGCCGAAACGATTAAAATAACCGTCGTTCAAACAGACTCGCCTCCCGAGGGGCTGGCAACATAAGCCTCCAAGGACTCCCGGGTCACGATGTGCCTAGCCCCGCAGCGCGGGCAGCCCATGCGGAGCAAAGCGTCAGCGCCGAAAAGGCCATCGGGATCCGAGCGCATGATCGGGGCCAGGATCTCCAGCATTCGGGCCTGGCTACAGCCGCACTCCCAACGATATTTGCGCTCCTCCAAAAGGCTCAGGGTCTCGTGCTGATCGATCTCGCGGACCTGCGCATCATCGAGCGCGTTAAACCACTCCAGATCGCACCCGGGCTGGGCTGTGATCATTACAAAATCCTCTTCGTTGCGTCGGAAAAACCGCGCCGGGCGCTGCTCGCTTTGGGCATAGTATTGCTCGACGATTTTAAAAGGTTCCGTGCCTGTAAACTCCACGGCGCTGCGACGCGAATCCCAGCCTTCGCGCACCAGATCAGCAAGGAAAAGACTGCGCCCGTCATCCTTCACATTGTCGGTAAAAATCTGACCGACCACGGTGCCCATGCGGTTATTGCCGGTCACAAAGAAATTCACGAGGGGCTCGCGCAGATGAATCGTCCACGCCCAGGACTCGGTCCAAGGCCGGGACGCGCTATGCAGAGTGAGCGCGGCGAGCGCCTCCTTGAGCATGCCATCGTGCGACGGCGTATGCTGATAGCCGTGCTGGCCCTGGTGCAGATAGTAATCCACGTAAATCTCGCCAAAATCAGCCCGCGCCAGCAAAGCGTTGCGATCCCGCACAAAATAAGTTCGGACATCGATACTTTGCGTCGGGCTGGGTTCGTCTGGATTCATCGGGGCCAATTCTGAAAGGGGTGAATAAGCAGGTTGGAATTATAATAACGCGGATCGGCGGTCACTTCCGCTCCAATCCAGCCCGGTAACGTAATCGCCTGATCGGCTGAGGACAACTCCACTTCGGCGACAATCAGCCCAAGGTTCTCGCCCAGAAACTCGTCCACCTCCCAGATCAGCCCGAAGGCAGGAATTCGGGCACGCCGCTTTTCGATGAGAGGTTTGACGCAAAGCAGGTCGAGCATTTCGAGCGCGTCGGCGAGCGGCACCTCCACTTCATATTCGCGCCGGGTAAACCCCACGTTCGGACCCTTGACCGTCAACCAGCCGCGCTCCCCGGCCGCGCGCACGCGCACCACGCAATTTGGTTGCCGGGCCAGATAACCCTGCCGCATCTCCACCGGCGCCGCCAAAGCGCGCCATTCATCGCTGGTGACCAGGAATTTTCGTTCGATCTCAAAAGCCATATTTTGCGTGCGGCAACCCAAAGAGTTTCCCCAGCGATGTCAACCGCGACGTCGGAAGCCGCGAGCTGCGCAAACCGCGAGCTGCGCAAACCGCGGCCTCAAAGTGAAAGTGCTAAAGCGGCTTGTTGCAGAGCGAGTGGCTTTTCGCGCGTTTAAAATTCAGCCATTGCACGCTGGGGGCCGGAGTGGTTTGTTGCCGAGGCCGCGCACTCCATGAAGTTTGTCACATACCTCCTGCTTGGCAGTTTGATCTTTGGGATCTTCCGCACCCGTCGCGGGGTGAAACGTGCGCAAACCGCCAAAGAACGTGCCTTTATCATTCGCACCGCAGCCACCGCCTGGCTGCTCGGCTTTCTGTTTGTGCTGGCCCTCACCTTTCTACCGAACAAAGGACGAGTCCTACTGATGCTGCCCGGCTTTTTTCTCACAGTGACCCTTGGTAAAGCCTGGCAGAACTCCCGCAAACAGCTCCGCGAACGCCAAGCCCAGACCGTGGATCTGGAGAAAATGAAACGTGCCAATTGAGAGAATCCCAGGCCCCGAAATCCAAGCACCCGCCCCTATGCCTCCCATGAAAACTGTTTCACAAACCGCCGCCCATTCCGCCGTTATCGCCCTCCTCCTTTTCAGTTCGCTGGCGGGCTGTGACGCCAAGGACAAAAAAACTGACGCCCATAACCCTCAAGAACCCTCCTCCATGTCTGAATCCGAATTACGCAAAAAGCTTTCCCCCGAACAATTTCACGTCACCAAGGAAAACGGCACCGAGCCGCCCTTCAAAAATGCATATTGGAATAACCACGAAGCCGGGATTTACGTGGACGTGATCAGCGGCGAACCGCTCTTCGCCTCCATCCACAAGTTCGATTCCGGCACGGGCTGGCCCAGTTTTTGGCAACCCATCAAAAAGGAATCAGTCGCCGATAAATCCGATGCCACCCATGGCCTCGACCGCACAGAAGTGCGCAGCTCCAAGAGCGACGCCCACCTCGGCCATGTCTTCACCGATGGCCCAAAGCCCACCGGACTCCGTTACTGCATCAACTCCGCGTCGCTCAAATTCATTCCCCTCGCCCAGCTCAAAGACGCCGGTTACGGGGAATTCCTGCCATTATTTGAGGGCACGAAGAAATGAGCTGCTGCCTAAAACAAGGCGACTGAGGTGGACCCCGTTTTTAGGGCCAGTCCTTAAGCTATGAAAATTTGGAATTTATCCACGCATATCCAATGCCTGTGGCTGCTTTTGCCAGCAGGCC
>JAYTYG010000177.1:0-2557 GCA_043742585.1 Spartobacteria bacterium | reverse complement strand
CAGGCTTTCGAGCAGGCCGCCGCGACCGTGAATGGCATCGAGCTGGCCAAGGAGTGGGCCAACCGGCCCCCCAATCACGCCACCCCCACCCATCTCGGCGACGCGGCGAAGGCGTTGGCCAGGGCGCACGGCTTTGACTGCGAGGTCTTCGGGCCCAAGGAGGTTGCCAGGCTGGGCATGGGATCGTTCATGGCTGTCGCCCAGGGCTCGGAGGAGCCTTTGCGCTTCATCGTCCTGCGCTACAACGGCAGCCGCAAGGGCGAAGCACCGGTGGTGCTGGTCGGCAAGGGAATCACCTTCGACACCGGAGGCATCTCCATCAAGCCGTCGGCCGAGATGGACGAGATGAAATTCGACATGGGTGGCGCCGCGAGCGTGCTCGGGACATTTCGCGCCATTGCCGACCTGCAGCCGTCGATCAACCTGGTCGGTCTGATCGCCAGCTGCGAGAACATGCCGGACGGCCGCGCAGTGAAACCGGGCGATGTCGTGACCAGCATGAGCGGACAGACCATCGAGATCCTGAACACCGATGCGGAGGGCCGGCTGATCCTGTGCGATGCCCTCTCCTACGCCGAGCGTTTCAAGCCCCGCGCCGTGGTGGACATCGCGACGCTGACCGGCGCGTGCGTGGTGGCCCTAGGCGGCGCGCGAAGTGGATTGTTCGCAACGGACGATGACCTCGCTCAGACCTTGCAGGCAGCCGGGGACGCCGCGCTGGATCCGTGCTGGCGCATGCCGCTGGACGACGAGTACGCCGAGGGGCTGAAGACGAACTTCGCTGACGTGGCGAACGTCGCAGGCCGGGCCGGGGGCGCAGTAGTTGCGGCGAAGTTCCTGCAGCGCTTTACCAAGGCCTATCCGTGGGCCCACCTGGACATCGCCGGCACTGCCTTGATGTTGCCCTCAGTCGGCTGGGGGGGCGTGGATGGCTCGGGCTTGGCAGGCTCGGGCTTGAATGGCTTTTCTGCAGGCGTGGAGGCCTGGGGTTGCTCCGGGCTGGGCGCATCCGGGGGGGGCTGCGGTTTGTTGACCTTGGGTTTGGGTCTGGGCGCCGGAGTGGTTTCGGGCCGTGGCGGGATTGGCAGCGTATGCATTTCCTCCCGGGCCTTGAGGAATTGCTGTCGTTTCTCGGCGTCGGAGGGTGGGGGCGACTCCTGCGCAATTAAGGTGGCTGCGTTCGCAGAGATCAGGGCGAAAATCAGACAGCGGATGGGAAACACAGGGGGATGGTATCAAATGAGTTTCGGTGTTCAAGTGAGCGCCTGAAAGATTCGTGGGGAATTGGTTGGGAACATGGTCGTGCGGTGCCGAGGAAGCTGCACTGAGACATCAAAATTGAAGCGGGTATGGCAAAATCAGAAGGATGACTGGGTTGGCAATGAGTGGTAGTGCTGCATAATATGATGGAATGAGCTCATTTTTTTCGCGCTGGGTTTCGACCACCATTGCTGTCGCCATCGCGACCCAACTCACCGGGATGCGCTGCGAGGGGATGGTGTCGCTTTTGGCGGTCGCGCTGCTGCTGGGGGTAATCAACGCCTCGGTTAGACCAGCTTTGCTCCTGCTCAGCCTGCCATTTATTGTTTTCAGCCTCGGCTTCTCCGTCCTGATCCTCAATGGATTGCTGCTCTGGCTGGTCGGCGCGGTGGTGCCTGGGTTTCATGTGGACGGATTTTGGCAGGCCTTTTTTGGATCAATGATTATCAGTGCCATTAGCTGGGGTTTAAATGGCTTTTCCCGCAGCGGCGAAGGCCGCGATGAGCTGATTCAGTCGCAGGACGCCAGCGCTCGTGCCGGTGAAAAAACGGTGCAGGGACGGGTGCTGAAGTAGTCCGCTTGCCTCTTCATCTGTGCATCGCCCAGTCGGCGGGGGCTGAATTTCTGGCTTGCGGATAGGATCGGCGCGATCCTGACTCGGATGGGGTGGATGCCATCCATTCCTGCGACGTCCCTTTTTATGACCGATTGTCTTAGCCACCTCCGCCGGGAGGGTTTTGTTTTTAATTCCCAGACAGGCACGGGCGCCGAATTTTACCAAGTTAATCTACCTATTGCGAAAATTCGTCGCAAGTTGGCCGTGAGTGTTATAGTGTTGTCGATGTCGGACCTGGATTTTAACAGCGCCAAGGGAGCAGCCCAGTGAGTGGGGCCGGCTCTCATAAGTTGCGGGTGAAGATTTGTGGGCTGACTAATCCTGCGGATGCTCTGAACGCAATCGCTTTGGGTGCGGATGCGCTGGGCTTTAATTTTTTCCCCGGCTCGAAGCGCTACCTGAGTTTTGAGGAGAATGTGGGCTGGATCGGGAAATTGCCGCCGTTTGTGAGCCGGGTGGCAGTGTTGGTGAATGTGCCTTTGGAAAAAGCGCTGCGGATTGCCGAGCATCCGGCCATTGATCTGGTGCAAATTCATGGCGACGAGGACGAGGAATATTGCGCGCAGTTTGCGCGATCGGGGCGTCCCTTTATCAAAGCGTTAAGACTCAGCGGGCAGGAGAGCCTGGTCGGGGCGTCTGACTTTTCCACGCCACTGGTGCTTATCGATGCGCATGTGCAGG
>JAYTYG010000176.1:0-11574 GCA_043742585.1 Spartobacteria bacterium | reverse complement strand
CGGGCGCCCGCTCAGGGCGTGGATGGCCTGGGCCACGAGTTCTTTGCCGGTGCCGCTTTCGCCTTGAATGAGGATCGTGGCGCGGGTGGGCGCGACTTGTTTGATGGTGTCAAAGACTTCCTGCATGACAGCGGACTCGCCGATGAGGCGTTCGAGGCCGTATTTCTTTTCGACAACTTTTTTTAACTCTACGACTTCTTTCTCAGTGTCCCGGTGTCGCAGTGCGCGCTGGATGAGGAGCTCGAGTTTATCGATGTTGAGCGGCTTGGTGACAAAGTCGTAGGCGCCCCTTTTCATGGCTTCGACGGCGGCGTCGACCGAGCCGTAAGCGGTCATCATGATGACGAGGGGCGGGTGTGGCAGGGCGAGCACGCGGTCGATGAGCTTCATTCCATCGTCGCCGCCCAGCCGCAGATCGGTGAGGACGAGGTCGACGTGGTCGGCTTCCAGGATGTTGAGCGCTCCCTGGATATCGGCCGCGACGTAGACTTCGAAGCTGTCTTCAAGCGAGGTGCGCAACCCGTCGCGGGTATGCTTTTCGTCGTCTACGATTAAGAGCGTCGGGTTCATGTGGGAAAGGTGGGCTTCCTGTAGGGCGGGGCGGGAGCTGTGGGTTGGACGCCGGGTGCGGGAGAAGAAAAAGGAGCCGCCGGTGAACCTCTCGGTTCACCGGCGGACGATTTCCTGAATCAGGCGCGCTGGGCGCCGAAGCGGGCGCTTATTCCCACTCGATGGTGGCAGGCGGTTTACTGCTGATGTCGTAGCAAACCCGGTTGACGCCTTTGACTTCGTTGATGATGCGGGTGGAGATGCGGGCCAGGATCTCGTAAGGCAAGCGCACCCAGTCGGCGGTCATGCCGTCTTGGCTCTCGACGATGCGGAGGGCAATGGTGTTCTCGTAGGTGCGTTCATCGCCCATGACGCCGACGCTGCGGACTGGGAGCAGGACTGCGAAGCTCTGCCATACTTTGTAATACCAGTCGCTGGCTTTCATTTCGCTGACAACGATGGTGTCCGCTTCGCGCAAAATCCGGAGCCGTTCCCGGGTGATCTCGCCGAGAATCCGCACGGCGAGGCCGGGGCCTGGGAAGGGTTGGCGCTGGACGATTTCGTTGGGCAAACCGAGCTGCGCGCCGACGAGGCGGACTTCATCTTTGAAGAGTTGGCGCAGGGGTTCGACGAGCTTGAACTTCATGTTCTTGGGCAGGCCGCCGACGTTGTGATGGCTCTTGATCATGGCGGCGGGATTGCCGCCGATGGCGACGGATTCAATGACGTCGGGGTAGAGCGTGCCTTGAGCCAGGAATTTGAACTTGGATTTGCCTTTGCCGGTGAGCTCTTTGGTGGCGTCTTCAAAGACTCGCACGAACTCGTTGCCGATGATCTTGCGTTTGCGTTCCGGATCGGTGACCCCTTTGAGCAGGGTCAGGAAGCGGGTGCTGGCGTCGACATACTTGAGCTTGATGTGGAAGTTGTCGCCGAAGATGCGGCGCACGTTGTCGGCTTCGTTGGCGCGCAGGAGGCCGTTGTTGACGAAGACGCAGGTGAGCTGGTCGCCGATGGCTTTGTGCAAAAGTGCCGCGGCCACGCTTGAGTCGACGCCCCCGCTCAGGCCCAGCACCACGTGGTCGTCGCCGACCTGGGCGCGGATGTCGGCGCAGGCCTGGTCGATGAAGGAGCCCATGGTCCAATCCATTTTGCAGCCGCAGATTTCGTAGACGAAGTTCTGGAGAAGCTCTTTGCCACGGGGTGTGTGGGCGACTTCGGGGTGAAATTGCAGGCCGTAAAAGCGCTTCTTAGGGTGCTCGATCGCCGCGTATTCGCTGTTGTCAGTTTTGGCAATGGACCGGAATCCCTTAGGCAGCTTGGTGAGTTTGTCGCCGTGGCTGTTCCAGATCTCGAGCGTTTCGCCCAGTCCTTGGAAAAGTTTGCACTCGGGCGTCAGCACTGTGAGCTGGCCCGAACCATATTCGCGCCGTTCGGAATGCTCCACTTTGCCGCCCAGATGATGCCCCATGAGCTGCATTCCGTAGCAGATTCCCAGGACCGGAATCCCTAGGTCGAAAACCCCGAGATCCACCTGGGGCGAGTCTTTGGCGTAAACGCTGGCCGGACCGCCGCTGAGGATCAGGCCTTGGGGCGCGAGCGCCTTGATTTCTTCGGCGGTGGCATCGTGGGGCAGGATTTGTGAGTAAACCTGGCACTCCCGGATGCGGCGGGCGATGACTTGGGTGTATTGGGACCCGAAGTCGAGGATGACGATTTTTGAAAGGGTGGTTTCGGCCATTTTAGTTTCCTACTCTGGACTGCTCGCGAATGATGGGATCGTTGGTAACGTCCGGTTGATAGACGCTACCTTGGCCCGAGATCCCGCGTTGGAATTTGTTCGTGGGTTCCTTTGAGGGCGGGATTTCGTTTTCGCAACCCGCCAACGCAAGGAGGGTGCTTGCGAGCAGAGTTGCGGCTGGAATGGCGTTCATTGGCGAGGTGATAAATGCGCAGGGCCACTCTGGCAAGGCCGACGACCGATGAATAACTCACGAGAGCCCATGATTGCCTGCTCCGGAAACCCTCTTATGCGATCTTTGGCGATTCTGGCTGCTTCCTTGGTTATGCTCGATTGGTTGCCAATTTATTATGCTTTCCGCTGAACTTCTCATTCACGCTTACCGTAGCTCGGTTTTCCCGATGGCGCTCGAAGACGGAGAGATCGGTTGGTTCTCGCCTGATCCGCGGGCGATTATTCCTATCGAGGCATTTCATGTGCCTCATGGTTTGCGCCGGACCCTGAAAAAGCAGGCTTTCGAGATTCGCATTGATACCGCTTTCGAGCCGGTCATGAGGGCCTGCGCGCAAAGAAGTGAAACTTGGATCAGCGAAGAGATCGTGGCCAGTTTCTGTAATCTCTTCCACCTCGGGCACGCGCACTCCGTGGAGGCCTGGCAGGCCGGGCAGCTTGTGGGTGGACTTTATGGAGTCGCTCTCGGTGGCGCTTTTTTCGGGGAATCGATGTTCCACACAGTCACCGATGCCTCCAAGGTGGCGCTTCATGCGCTGGTCGAACGATTGCGCCGGAACGGATTCTCACTGCTCGATACACAGTGGGTGACGCCTCATTTGCAAACCTTCGGCACCATCGAGGTGCCCCGGTCGGTTTACCGCCGGATGCTGGAGGCTTGCATCGAGTCTGAGCGCGATTTCCTGGGCTGACGCGCTTGGGCCGGGGCCAAAAAAGACGGGGCCGGGGCCAAAAAAGACGGGGCAGGGTATCCCGAAGGTCCCTCTACTATTAGTTGGCGTTGACGCCGTTTGGAAACCAGCGCTTTTTGCCGTCGGTACTCGTGGAGTCCGAATAGTCAGCCCAGAGCATTGTGGTGACGTGTGCATCGGCGAAAAGCACGTTGATTTGGTTGCGCCCTGAGTGGCTGCCAAGTTTCGGGGCGGCGGCGGGGGCTGTAATGGACGGGGACGCAGTGCTTGCCGAAACCCCAGTGAAGGTGACTGTGGTCGCGGCCGTCATGGATGTCGCCATGAGAATGAGCTGCGAGGGGTAGGCGAATTTGGAGGCGCTCCTGGGGATTGTGGCGGTATCAAAGCAGTTGACGTTGAGACCGTAGCTGACTGGGTAAGGAGCGACATTTGTCACTGGGCGCTTGTCGAAGGGCGAGCGGAAGATATTCCAGTCGGTGATATATTTGGACTGCAGCGTGTCCGGCCAGAAAGTCACGGTGTTGGGGAACATCTGATCGTCGTTATCATTGAGATAGGCGACGGTGCCCAATCCGATTTGTTTCAGGTTCGACGCGCATTGGACGGCGCGTGCTCTTTCAAGCGACTTCTGGAAAACCGGCAGAGCGATTCCTGCCAAGATCGCAATGATGGAAATGACTACGAGTAGTTCAATGAGAGTGAATGCGGACTTTTTCATTTTCGGGGGATGATGGAAAGCTGGGGAAAGGTAAGGTGTGGACTGGCCAGTGCAAAGAGCAAATCTCGGCGCTTTTAGCTGCTGCACTGTATTGTCTCGCTGCCTCGACCGGGCGCATTTCTGTTTCTTTACTCTTGGCGGGAGCTGTTAGGAATTATGCAGGCTGAATGCAGCAGCAGGAGAATATACTGTGAGCAATTATGAGCAAAGAGCTGCCTCGGGATTAACAGCACCTGCGTTCTCCAAATTTTCATCCTTCATAATTCGGGCGTCTGCTTGGGGTTGCCTGGCGTCTGCGATATGCGATGGTTTCTGTCTGAGTGCGCCTCTGCCGGATTAAAGCTTTTGTAACATTCTCGCGCTGGGCTGAAATTGCCTGCTTTCTTGGAATTCCCTGCGTTAAGTCAATCCTCCGATTTATTGCCGCCGATGATACTTATTCTCACAGCTGGTTATGGTGAAGGTCACAATGCTGCTGCCCGCGGGCTGCACGCTGCTTTTACTCAACTCGGAGTAGCCTCCGAAGTCGTGGACGCTTTCGCTCTCGGCGGTGGCGCTTCTTATGATCCCAGTCGGCGCGCCTACCTCGAGTTGATCAATCGCGCGCCGTTGGTTTGGGCGGGGATTTTTTGGCTGATCGATAAAGTGCCGTTGGTGCCGTTGACGCTGCCTCTATTCGGCGGTGTGCAGAGGGCTTTGGCTCAGGTGTTGGCTCAGAAAATGCCCAAGGCGGTGATCTCGGTCTATCCGGCCTACGGTTATTTTCTGGATCGGCTTTATCCTGAACCCGGATTACGGCCGTTTGCGGTGCACACCATGGTCACGGATTCCATCACCATTAATAGCGTCTGGTATCGCTGTTCGAGCGACACGTTTTTGGTCCCCAACGAACAGAGCGCCCAAGTGATGGCCTCGGCTCAGGTGCCTCGGGAAAAACTCAAGGTGCTGGGTTTCCCTGTCGCTCCACGCTTTGCTTCAGAGCGCCCATCGCGTCCACGCCCCGGGACTGGCTTTGGGTTTCGGGTGCTCTTTATGATCAACGCCGGCAAGGCCTTGGCCCCGGCGATCGTGGCCCGGCTTTTGAAAATCCAGGGCCTGGAACTCACTGTCACCGTCGGGCGCGATGAGGAGCTCCGCGCCAGGGTCGAGCAGGCTGCCGCCGGTCGCCCGATCTCGATTTACGGATGGACGGACAAGATGCCCGAGTTGCTGTTGGAGAGCCATTTACTCATTGGGAAAGCCGGAGGCGCGGCGGTCCAGGAAAGTATTGCGGCCTGCACCCCGATGTTGATGACCCAAGTCGTGCCGGGGCAGGAGGAGGGCAACGCGCGTCTCTTGGTGGAGAGCCTTTGCGGTGAGATTTGTCGCACGCCCGAGGCTTTGGCGAAAACCGTGGAGCGCATTTTTGCCGACGACGCCCGTGAATGGCGCGTTTGGGAGCAGAATATTCAAAAGTTAAGCCGCCCGGATGCCGCCCTCAAAATCGCGGAGTTTGTACTGGCAGAAATCGCCGGATCGCCGGGAGCCGCAGGCCGGAAGGATCGGCCGGAATAGCCTGGCTTTTTTGGCGTCCGCCACTGCGGAGCGCCTGGAGCCTGCTGGCGCGTCTGTAAGGATGCTTTTCTTTGAAGCCCGGATGGGCATTCTGCGCGGCCGTGAATGACCAAACAGCCTCTCCCAAAATTAGCGCTTTTCTTTTCGATATTGGCAATGTCCTGCTGCGCTTTGATTTCTCAGTCGCTCTTCGAGCCGTGGCTGCGCAAAGCCGGGTGCCGGATCCGGTGACATTGCTGGCGAGCATTGATCGGATCAAGAACGCCTACGAAGACGGGCAGATTGACCGGACGACCTTTTTACAGACGGCTTTTGAGGTGCTCTCGTATACGGGCAGCGAATCGGATTTTGTGGCCGCCTGGGAGGATATCTTCGAGCCGAACCTGCCCATGCTCGCCTTGGTGGAAGATCTCGTGACTCGTTACCCGCTCTATCTGCTGAGTAATACGAGCGATATTCACCGGGAGTTCATCTTCCGCCGGTATCCTTTCTTCCGGCACTTCAGCGCCGGCATTTACAGTTACGAGGTTCGCGCCTCCAAGCCGGGGCGGGAGATCTTTGAGCTGACTTGCCGAGAGCTGAATCTTGACCCGGGTAGCACGTTTTTTATCGACGATTTATTGCCCAATATCGAGACGGCGCGGACCCTGGGTTTTGTGAGCCATCATTATCATCACGATCGGCATGAAGCGCTTCTGGGCGAACTGCGAGCGCTCGAAATTGAGGTTTGAGCCGGTGAGCTCTCGTGATCGAGCGCAAACGCGACGCGCTCCTGCGCGCAACGGCGTTTGCGGCTCGATTTCGTGCAGTATACGGATCAATCCTCGCCGCTTTTGTTATAACAACGGGCGATATAGTGAGGAGCCTCCAGAAAAAACGGCCGTTCTGGGACAGGCTCTATTTATCGGGTATATAGGGAACTGCTAGCGCACTCGGGGCTGACATCGGTCGGAATGGCCGATAGAGCGGGTCGCCAATGGCGGTGGTCATCCAGGACAACGCGCGCTCAGACATCCACGCACTCTCCGCGAAGGTGAATCCGCTGCTTAACCGATCAAAGAAAATATCCAGGTTTGGTGTCAGCGACAAATAGGGCTCGGCGACATTGCCTATGGTAGCAGCCGCACCGGCGGCCAAAAGTGGGCCGCACCAGTAGCGCTTCGAGTCGCGTAAACTCACCGCCGAATAGGAGTGTATATGCACCGCAATGCCCCCACGAACGAACTTGAAATCCGGACGGGCCAACGCCCCGCTAATTGTCTCGGCATACCATCCAAAATATAGAGCCGCATCGGGCATGAGTTCACCGGTCGCAAAAAGTTCTTCGTGGCGGTCCAGCGTGACCTGATTTCCTCGGCGCGCGGATTCGCTGGCAATATTTAGAAGCCAACGATCCCCCTCTTTCAGCCCCACGTCGTTTGTGCCCCTAGCGTCCACATAAGTCAGCCCCCGCAAGCCATCACGCTCGGCCGCCAGCGAATCGATAATCATCCGCCTTACAATGTCCGGGGTCGGTGCATCGAGCCGACAAACCAATAATAGACCAGGCTGTTTGGCGGCAACAATCGGCAAGTGACTCCCGTAATAGGGATTTTTGACAATGCCAGATATTGTCTTCGAGAACGATCCAAGATCAGCCAATTCGGAGTCGACTGAAGACTCGTTACGTCGGCTGACGGCCTCCGGGCCCACAGCCACATCCCCTTCGTAAGCCAGCGTGGGGGCAATCCGCAGCGGAACACCTCGGATCAAAGCGACAAATTGAATTTCGCTAGCGCCAACTTTCGGGGTCGAGCGATTTGCGGCCCCGTCGATCACCCACCAACCCCGTTTAATAAAAACCTGTCGCAGTGGTTCAGCGATGGTCCGGTCGTAGACGGGGCGAGTGATTTCTTCGCTAGTCGCACAGTCAAGCGCGACAAGGTGGGTTAAACTAATTCGGCGTTGCTCGGCATAGAAACGGGCTAACTGAATGGAATCGGGGTCGTTCTGATTATAGACAACAATAGTCCGCTTCGAATCATTGCTGGCAGCGATTAGGGTGTCCCCAGCCTGTTGCGCATATGTCGAGTGCTGTAATGTGGCCGTTATCGCAGCGAAATTTATAGCCGACGTTGTCACGAGTCCCGCCAACCCATGCCTCACAACCCGGCGTAAGACTCGATCAGCATTCCACACCGGCGCACAGTGAAAAGATCCGCTAGCATCGTCGAGCGGATTTTCTGGCCGGACCGGGGCATGGCGGGGCGAATCCATGAGGGGAATCCGCTGGCCTAGTTGCTGAGGGAATCCGTGAGTTTTCGCGTGAGGCGTTGCCGGGCGGAGCAGAATTGAAATTGGCATGAGATTTGAACGGCGCTTTCGAAGGGGGCTCGCGCACATTTGAGAAGTTGGCGGTTGACATGGTTTATCCCGGCCCCTAGATGCGCGCCGTTTTATCTCCTGTTACAACCTTAGTATTCTCTCAACGATGCCCGTTTTATCTATCTTCGCGACTGATTGCGCCCGCTTTTTTCGGCACGGAATCGGGCGCTCCGAGGGGCGTAAAGCATTTTTCGAGCTTGTCTCATTTTCGCGCACTTCTTCGGCCGGGGATTTGAAGCGCGTCGCAAATTTGAAAGGCGTAGCGGCGTGAAGTTGACATCGCTCAATCGCCGTCGCTGGCATAGTTTTCAGGGAGGTTTGGCGGTGGCTTATCTTGCGCTGACTGCGCCGGTTGGGGGCCAGTCTTTACCCACGCCCGGAGCGTTGCAGCGGGAAGTTTATCAAAATATCCCAGGGGCGAAAGTGACTGACCTGACCGAGTCAGTTCGCTATCGATCCCAGACCCCGAACGCAGTGAGCCTCATTTACGGCGCGGAAGCGCCTGTCAATGTCGGGTCTGATTACGGTCAACGCTTGCGCGGCTGGGTTACGGCGCCCCTGTCCGGCACATATACATTTTATATTGCTAGCGACGATTACGGCGAACTTTGGCTGGGCCGTAATTCGGATAAAATCTCCAAGGAACTGATTGCGCGGGTGGTGGGTTGGACCACCTACCGGAAGTGGGACACTTACCCAGCCCAAGCGTCTATTCCGATCACTTTGGTGGCTGGCCAACGCTATTATATCGAAGCGCTGCAGAAAGAGAGTGGGGGAGGGGATCACCTCTCGATTGCTTGGAAAAAGCCAGGGGCCACCTCAGTCGAGGTCGTCCCAGCCAACGCGCTCACTAGTTACGTGACATCCTCGGAGGACCTTGACGATGACAGTCTCCCGGATGCATGGGAGGCAAGCTACGGCCTGAGTTCCACCGACAATGGCTCAATTAATCCCGACAACGGAGCTTTGGGCGATCCAGACGGCGATGGGGTGCCGAATTGGATGGAATTTCTCTCAGGCACTTCCCCCATCAACGCTTTCACCAATGGCGCAACTCCCGATCATTTCGGGGTCTATGGCTTTCTTCAAAGGGAAGTCTGGAGTGGCCTTCCGGGGACTCGTGCGGCGGATCTGACTGGCTCCCGCCAATTTCTCGGATCGCCCAGTTTTCAGGGCTATGTTGCGGCTGCGGAAGCTCCCGTCAATGTGGGCGACAACTACGGTCAGCGCCTTCGCGGCCGATTGATTGCGCCGGTCGATGGTAGTTACACCTTTTGGATCAGTGGGGACGATCAATCCGAGTTGTGGCTCTCGACGACCGACAATAAGGCGCAGAAAATCAAAATCGCCACCGTAGCGGGCTACTCCAAGTTCAGGTCCTGGGATGAATCGGCGACTCAGAAATCGCTGCCGATTATTTTACAAGCCGGACGCGAGTATTATCTGGAGATCTTGGAAAAAGAGGGCAGTGGAGGCGACCATGTCAGCGTGGCCTGGGCATATAGCGGGCATACCAGAGATGTCATTGCCGGGCAGTATCTGCGTTCGTTTGTGCCTGATCCCAATGATTTGGATGACGACGGATTGCCTGATGATTGGGAGCGCGCCGTGGGATTGGATCCCAACGACAACGGTTTTATCAATCCGGCCAATGGATCTATCGGCGACCCGGATGGGGACGGGTTTAGTAATTACCAAGAATATTTGACCCGCGGGAATCCCTTTCGCCTCGGTGGCAACGTCGGTTGCCTCTCCTATGAATTATGGGATCTGCCCGCAGCAACTGGCAAAATCAACGATTTGATTGGAAGCCGGGTCATGACCCAAGCACCCACAAAAGCCGGTTACATTGAAGGCGCAGAGACTCCGGTCAATCAGCGCGATCGTTATGGCATGCGGGTTTCCGGAACGCTGACGGCACCGGTGACTGGCGATTATACATTCTGGCTGGCCAGCGACGATGGCGGGGAACTTTGGCTCAGTCAGACTGAAAGTATGTTCAGGAAACGGCAGATTGCGGCGACTCCGGCTTGGTCGGGTGTGCGGGAATTTGACAAGTATCCAGCGCAGAAGTCCGCCTTGATTCGCCTTGAAGCGGGTAAGAAATATTACCTCGAAGCCTTGCTCGTCGAAGCCGCCGGTAGCGACCACCTCTCGATTGCGTGGAGTTATCCCGGTTTGGCTCAACGCGCAGTTATCGACCGTCAATATCTCGCCATCGCCGAACCGGCGGTGGGGGATACGGATAACGACAATTTGCCGGACGCTTGGGAGCTGCAATATGGGCTCAGCCCCAACGACAATGGCTCGCTGAATTTCGCTAATGGGCAATACGCGGATCCGGATGGAGATGGGCTCAGCAATTTCCAAGAATGGATTTTAGCAACCAATCCCTTGGTTGCGGATGGCCGGATTGGCTATCTCGGCCGACAGTTATGGGAAAATATATCCGGCACCACACTGGCTGAGCTGCGAAGTCACTCGCATTTTCTGCAGCCGCCGGATCTGCGTGATTTGGTTTCGGTCGCAGCGATTCCCGTCAACATAGGCGACAACTACGGCCAGCGTTTGCGCGGGATTTTGAAGGCGCCAGTGAGCGGGCTATATACCTTTTGGGTGAGTGGAGACAACAATTGCGAATTCTGGCTCTCGACCGATCTCAACCCTTTTAAGAAAGAGCGCTTGGCTTGGATCGAAGGGGCCGGCCGCTTTTCCGCAGTCAATGTATGGAATAAGTTCAGCACCCAAAAGTCGCGTGAGGTCACATTGGTGGCTGGACAGGAATATTTCGTAGAAATTTGGCAAAAGGAAGCCAGCGGAGGCGATCATGTCGAGTTCGCTTGGACCAAACCTGGCTACGGTTTCGAATTAATCCCAGCCGCTCAGTTTCGATCGATTCTCGCCCCTGATGCGAATGATCGCGATGACGATGGTTTGCCGGATGATTGGGAGCGCCAGCACGGTCTCGATGCCAATGATAATGGCAATCTGGACCCGAAAAACGGAGCGCTAGGCGATTTAGATGCCGATCATTTGACTAACCTCGCCGAATACCTAGCCGCGAGCGATCCGAGCGATTTTTACAACGGCTCGCTGCCCTCTTTGCGGCTGGTTGGCGGGGATCAGCAGATCGTTATACCAGGAGCGGTGGCGCCTCTTTCCTTATCCGTCCAGGTTCGCGGGGCCGACGGTGCGATCCTCGTCGGAGCTCCGGTGCAGTTTACCTCCGTGTCCGGTGGCGGGTTGCTTGCGGCAAATCCCGTGGATACCATGACTCAGTCACTTGTCACCGTCCGCAGTGACCCGAGCGGTGTCGCCTCAGTTTCCGTCTTAATGCCGTCAATCGGCGGCGCGGCGCTTCATGTCCAAGCATCTGCAATTTCCGGGGGCCGCCGATTTGATCTCGGATTTCAGTTATCCACGGCCGGCGCGGCGCTGACCTTTAGCCCAGTGGGCGGGCATTATGACGGGCCGGTGGCGGTGAGCGTGACCGCGTAATGACTGGCGCAATGATTCATTATACGACCGATGATTCCGAGCCGACGGCGCTCAGTCCGGAGCTTCCAGCGGACGGGTTACTTACGGTGGTTCACTCGATGCGGTTAAAGGCGCTCGCATTTAAGAACGGCGCGGTGGTCAGCGGCGCTTCGAGTGCCCTCTCTCTCTCTCATCGGCACTTTGATTTCTGCCGGTTACGACTGCAGTTTTGTCAACGGCCCTGCGAACAG
>JAYTYG010000175.1:0-8055 GCA_043742585.1 Spartobacteria bacterium | reverse complement strand
CGTCGGCGTCGAAATCCCCCGCATCCACCCGCTTTGCGCCGAACATTCTGCCGGCGATGGCGAGGATGGCGGTGCCGCAGCCGAGATCGAGCATTTCCCAGGGTTGCGCGCCCAGTTGCTGGCTGACATCGCAGAGCAGGCGCAGGCAGGTGGCGGTGGTGGCGTGGTCGCCGGTGCCAAAGGCCATCCCGGCAGGGATATAGAGAATATGGCGCCCGGGATATTGAGCGGCGAGTTCCGTGCGTTCGGATTCGCTGCTGACGACGATCAGGTTTTCCCGGACCCGGATGGGGGGACGGCCGCTGGGTTGCAGTGCGATGTCGCGTTTTTGCAGTGCGGCTTGGCCGCCAAAAGCGCTTACCAATTCGTCGGCTTGCGAGCGGGAGAGCTGGAAGGCTTCGAGGCGGATGGTTTTTTTATTCGCAAAAGCCGTCACCGCCAATCGGTCCCGCACCGAAGTGAGGCGCTCCACCCAAGCGTCCTCCCACTTTGCAGAGCTCAGTTTGCGCCAAGTGTAAAAGGGGCCGGTTCGGGTGCTCATTTTTTTTGAAAGATGATAATGTGTTGTTGGGGAAGGGTTTCGATCATTTCTTGGAACTCGAGATTCGGGTGTACGCTCATTTCCAGCTTTACCTGCGACTCGCTCATTTTATGGAGGAGTTTGATGGAGACTTTGGGATCTTCCTTGCGGAACTCGACAAAGGCGATCCGGCCGCCGGGTTTGAGCGCGGGGATCATGGCGGCGACCATTTCGTAGGGATGATCGAATTCATGATAAACGTCGACCATGAGCATGAGATCGCAGGAAGCCGCCGGAAGCTGGGGGTCGGTGCTAGTGCCGAGTATGGGGAGGACGGTGGAGGCGACGCGCCGCTGGCGCATGTTTTTCATCAACAGGTCGAGCATCTCCTGTTGGATCTCCACCGCATAGATCCTGCCCTTGTCGCCGACGCTCTTGGCCATGCGCCAACTGAAAAAGCCGCTGCCTGCGCCGATATCAGCCACGGAGTCCCCAGTCTTGAGGTGAAGCCCTGCGATGAGGCGCTCCGTGCCTTCCTCCTCTTCGCGCTCCGGGCGCTCCAGCCAGGGCCAGGCTTGGTGGCCCATGACTTGCGCGATCTCACGGTTCATGAAAAACTTCCCGATCCCGTGCGGGTCATGGTCGATCCGGGTTTCGTAGAGCGGGTCGGGCTTCGGTTCCGCGCGCAAGCCGCCACCGGCGGTGGTAATTAGGATGAGGCCGAGCAGGGATCGGAGTTTCATGGGGCGGCAAGAAAGAGATGCGTTTCGGGCGAGACGAGAGGTTTCCTCGCGGGCTTTGAATTTCAGGCGGCGGCTGGCGGCGGCACGCCCGGGATCAAATCGCAGGCTGCGGGGAGGCTTACCTCGAGCTCGGTGCCCACGCCCACTTCGCTATGCAGTGTGACACTGCCGCCATGGGCTTCGGTCACACTTTTTACAATCGCCATGCCCAAGCCAGTGCCTTTGCTTTTACCGAATGTCACAAATGGTTCAAATACTTGATTCTGGAGCTCCTCCGGAATTCCGCACCCGGTGTCGCTGACGCGGAAGACGATCCTTTGGTTGCGCTTGAGGACGGCGAAGCGAAGGACACCGCCGTCGGGCATGGCTTCGAGGGCGTTTTTAATGAGATTGAGGATTAAACGGGCGAAGCGGCCCACATCGACAATAATGTCCGCCTGTATATCAACGTCGCGAATGAGTGTGATGTTTTCCGGGACGGTGTGCTCAAGTTGCAGATCGATCTCATCGAGCACCGCGCTCACCGGGCTGCGCTGGAGATGCAAGCTGCTTTCGCCCCGGGCGAAATCGAGGATTTCCTGGGTCATATCGAGCATGCTGGAGGAGGCGCGGTCGATCATCCTGGTGAACTTTGTCACGGCGGGATCCTTGACCTTCATGCGGAGGATCTCGGCGCAGGATTGGATGATGCTGATGGGGTTTTTCAGGTCGTGAATGATGGTATTGGCCATGGACCCGACCAGCGCCAGGCGTTCGTTGCGCATGAGTTCGGTGATGAACTGGGCGTTGATTTCCCTCAGGCGCTCCACGACCGAGCGCAGGAAGTTGACGTGCAACTGGCGCGGCGCTATGGCCAGGATCCGGTCGAAACTCTCGCGGTCGATCCGTCCGAGCAGCGTGGGTTCCACGGCCAGCGCCTGTGCGGACCGCGGCTGCCCGTCGATGAGGGCCATCTCCCCGAAAAAGTCGCGCGGTCGCATGTAACGCAGGGTTTCCTGTTTGCCGGCCCGGCCGAGCTTGGAGATGCAAACGGAGCCTTCGCAGACGATGTAAAAGCAGTCGCCGTGATCGCCCTCCCTGAAAAGCAGATCGCCGGCTTCGAGTTGCACGAGGTCGATTTTCGCGCCGATTTCTTCGAGGTGCTCCGGGCCGACTCCTTCAAAAAGCCGGCTGCCCTGTAGATGGATCTGGTGAGGGCAGGCGCGGATGTTCTTGAGCATGGAGTTTTTGAAGGGGCGGCGAAGCGGCGGATGTTGTGTGTATCGTTTATTACGAGGGACTTCCATACACTTTGCCTTTGCGCGGTTTGGTGGCTGTGGGCACTATGCGGGCGCACATGACATTCATTCGCGATATTCACGAGACTTGCCGCAAGTCGGGGCGGCCTGCGATTTCCTTCGAGTTTTTTCCCCCAAAGACAGCTGAGGGCGAGCGTAATTTGCTCGAGAATACCCTCCCTTCCTTGATGGCGTTGAAGCCGGACTATTGCTCGGTGACTTATGGCGCGGGTGGCAGCACTCGGGAGAAGACCATGGGGATCGTGGATCGTATCCAGCGCGAGCATGGTTTGCCGGCGATGATGCATCTGACGTGCGTCGATTCCACTCGGGAACAACTCCAAGCCGTTGTCGATCAAGCTCATGCGCTCGGGATTAAAAATATTCTCGCCCTGCGCGGCGACCCGCCTACGGGGGCTGAGTTTGCGAAAACCCCGGGCGGCTTTGAGTTTTCGCGCGAATTGGTGGAGTTTCTGCATGCGGAGAATCGGTTTTCGGTCGGCACTGCGGGTTTTCCCGAAGGTCATATCGCCTGCAAAGCGGGCAAGGAGATCGATTGGAAGTTTCTGGGTGAAAAGATCCAGGCAGGCTCGGACTTTGTGATTACGCAGGTATTTTTTGATAACGAAGCGTTCTACAGATTTCACTCCTTTCTGACCGATAAGCTCGGCGTCACCGTGCCCATTATTCCCGGCATCCTGCCCGTGCTTTCACGCAGTCAAACCAAGAAGTTCGGCCAGCTTTGCGGCGCGGAATTGCCCGCGGCGTTTTTGAATCGGATCGACGCGCTGGGGGACGACGATGCCGGGGTGGCGGAGTTTGGGATTGAGTATGCGAGTCGCCAGTGTGAGGCGCTGCGGCAGTTTGGCGTGCCAGGCCTCCATTTCTATACTTTAAACAAAGCGCAGTCCACGACGCGGATTGTGTCGGATTTGGGTCTGATATGAGCCTGCGCGTCTACGTTTACGAGAAGTGTGAGATGTGCCGGAAGGCGCTCAAGTTTCTGGCTGACCGGCACCTGGTCGCGGAGATCGTCCCGATCCGCCAACAACCGCCCACGCTGGTTGAGTTGCGCCAAATGTTGGGCGCGGTCCACGGGGATATGCGCCGTCTGTTCAACACGTCCGGGCTCGATTACAAGGCGCTGAAGATGAAGGACAAGCTCCCCGGGGTGTCTGAGGCGGAAGCGTTGGCGCTCTTGTCTGCCAATGGGAATTTAGTCAAACGTCCTTTTCTATTGACCGCTGAGGGCGGGTTGGTGGGTTTCAAGCCAGAGGAATGGCAGCGGTTCTTCGGAGTTTGAGCTGAGGCGCGAGGGATTATAACCCCCAGAGTCGCGGCCCCGCAGAGAAACAAAGGCGCTGCTGCGAGCCAATGGCCGCGTGACTTTGAGTGCGCGTTTTCTCCCAAAGCTCCGCTTTTTAAAGGGGCGTGAATCGTGGCGGCCGCCGGAAGTCGGCCGATCGGGGGATTGACATTCGTTGGGCGGGCGGAAAAATTCCCTGCACATGGCGAATCCTACTGAGTTTGAAAACGTGACCGCAGTGGCCAAGGCGAATGTGTATTTCGATGGCAAAGTGGTCAGTCACACCCTGCTTTTTCCCGACGGCTCGAAGCGGACGCTGGGGCTTATTTATCCGGGCAAGTTTCACTTCGGCACCGATCAGGCGGAGCGGATGGAGATCGTGGCTGGGGCCTGCCGGGTGACGCTGGATGGGCAGGCGGCGGTGACTGATTTCCAGGCCGGGCAGGCGTTCGAGGTGCCGGCCAAGAGCGGGTTTGATATCGAGGTGGGCGCGGGGATCTGCGAGTATATCTGTTCGTTTCTGAGCTGATTCGCGGTTGTTTCCATTTAAACGCAAAAACGCCGCGCATTTTACAATGCGCGGCGTTTTTAGAAACCTTTTGGGCTTATTGGGCTTAGTTCAACGCGTCGAGCTTGGCTAAAAGCCCGGCTTTTCCGGTGCCGGCACCGAGAACCTGATCCATCACTTCACCGTTTTTGATGAAGAGCAGCATCGGAATCGAGCTGACGCGGAAACGCGCTGCGAGTTGTTGGCAATCGTCGACGTTGACCTTTCCGATCTTGGCTTTGCCTTCGCGTTCGTTGGCAATTTCATCGATAATCGGGCCAATGAGCCGGCAAGGCCCGCACCAGGGCGCCCAGAAGTCGAGCAGCACTGGAACTGTGGATTGGAGAACTTCCTGGTCGAAGTTGGTGTCGGTGACTGTGAGAACGAGTGGGCTGGCCATGAAAAAGAATTAAGCGGCGAACGGACGGGACAGAGCGGCTGAGTAGATCATGCAGACACACACGGCGCTGCCGAGCGCGAGGACCAAGGTGGCGATGGCCAGATTTTTGATCGAAGAATCCGACGAGGCGTTGGACGTGGACGTGTCTGCATGCATCACTGCTGCCGAGGTCAAGGCGGGCGCTGGCCGGCTGACCAAGGGCTGGGTCTGCTGCATTTTCACCGTGGCTTTAGGCAGCACTGGCTTGCCCGCTTCGGTGGGAAGCGTGATGCGCGCGGTTTCTTTTTTGGGCGCGGCTTTGACTGCGACTGGCGCAGGCGCTGGCGTCGGGCCGCCGAACGGGGAGCCGGGCTTGAGCGGCACGGTGGGGCGGCTGCTGAGCGATGGCGGCTTCGGTGGTGGGGTTCCTGCCGCTCCGGAAAACGACGCTGGAACAGGCGTTCCTGCTGGGGTGCCGGGAGGTGGCGGGACAAAAAGTTTCGAGCCTGAGGGCGGCGCCGGAGGGATCATGTTGGAAATCTTGGAGGATTCCTTTTTCGGGGACTGATCGTTCGGGGGCGTGGGCGCTTTCCCGGGGACATTGATGCGGACGGTCTCACGTTTCATCGCTGGCTGCTCGCTTTTAGGCGGCAACGTGATGCGAATGGTTTCACTTTTAGTGAGATCGTAGTCGTTTGACTCGGATGGTGCTGGAGGAATTTCGTCGGCCATAAATGGGAGGTTTCATAGGTCGTATGTCACCCGGTAAGAAAGGTGTCAACTCGATACTCTTAACCCGGGTTTCGGAACTTTCACTTGCTGGAGTTTTTTGCGTCCAGATAGGGTGCCCCCATGCATATCCTTGTCACAGGCGGCGCGGGCTTCATCGGTTCGCATTTCGTCGAGAAATGCCTCGCGCTGGGGCATCGCGTAGCGGTGTTGGACCATTTTAATGATTTTTATGACCCGGCGATCAAGCGCGCCAATGTCGCCGCGTTCGCTCATGTGCCGGTCCACGAAGTGGATATTCGCGATGAGTCAAGCGTCACTCGGATCGTTTCTGAAGGCCGGTTCGACGCGATTGTGCATCTGGCGGCCCGGGCCGGGGTCAGGCCATCGATTAGAGAGCCCAAGCTCTATATCGACACGAACATCACGGGCACATTCCATTTGCTCGAAGCCGCGCGACAAGCCGGGGTGGCGCGGTTTATCTGCGCGTCGAGCTCATCGGTTTACGGGGTGCTCAAGACAGCGCCCTTCCGCGAAGACATGTGTTTGAATCAAACCATCTCGCCTTATGCCGCCACCAAGCTTGCGGCCGAGCAGCTCTGCTCCAATTACTCCCACCTTTACGGGCTGCGGACGATCAATCTGCGCTTCTTCACCGTCTACGGTCCCCGGCAACGGCCAGATCTGGCGATTCATTCCTTTACCCGGGCTATTTCCGAGGGGCGTCCCATCAAGCAGTTTGGAGACGGGTCCACGCGCCGGGATTACACGTATATCGACGACATCGTGCAGGGCATGGCGGCCTGCTTGGATTACGAGGGCGCTATTTGTGATGTGTTCAATCTCGGGGAAAGCCAAACCACGACGCTCAGTGAATTGATTGCCTCAATCGAGGCCGCCCTCGGCAAGAAGGCGATCATTCAGCGTGAGCCCGAGCAACCCGGCGACGTGCCGCTGACTTACGCGGATATTTCCAAGGCCAAATCCTTGTTGGGCTACAATCCCCATACCCAAATCGCGGAAGGCATCCCGCGTTTTGTCGAGTGGTTTCATTCCTTGCAAAAGCCTTTATGAGCTCGCCGCGCACCGTCACACAATTGCTCCAGTCGCTGGTCCAAATCCCCAGCGTCAATCCCGAGGGCGATCCCGGCACCGACGGCGTCGGCGAGCAGCAGATGGCGGAGGCGCTGCGCGTTTTTTTGAACGAAATCGGCGCGCACTCCGAGTTGCGTCCCGTTTTCCCGGGCCGCCCGAATGTCGTGGCGCGGTTTCCGAGCGATCGCCCCGGGAAACCGCGCCTTCTCTTTGCGCCGCACACCGACACGGTCAGCGTCGCTGGGATGACCATTGCGCCGTTTTCTGGAGAATGTCGCGCGGGTCGGGTCTGGGGGCGCGGTGCCAGCGACACGAAGGGGCCGATGGCGGCGATGTTATGGGCGTTGAAAGAGGCGCGGGAGTGGATTCCCACGCTGTCCCACGAGATTTGGTTTGCGGGGTTGATGAGTGAGGAGACCGGCCAGCACGGCGCCAAGGCCCTGGCCAGTGAGGAGCGCTTCGACTTTGTTATCGCCGGTGAGCCGACCGGCCTGGATATCGTGCATACGCACAAAGGGGCGTTGTGGCTGACCCTCACCACGCGCGGCAAGGCGGTGCATGCGGCGTCGCCCGAGCTGGGCTCGAACGCGATCTATAAAATGGCCGATGTCCTGCGCCATATTCGCGATGTGGTGGCGCCGTCCCTTCTCCAGCACAAGCATCCAGTGCTCGGCTCGCCCAGCATCAGCGCGGGCGTGATTCAGGGCGGCAGCAAAACCAATATCGTCCCGGATTATTGTCGCGTGCTGGTCGATATCCGCATGGTGCCCTGCGATGATCGTATTTTGGAAAGAGTGAGCGCGCAGTTGCGGTCGGTCTGTCCGGAACTGGAGATTTCGCACGTCAGCTCGCCGCCGATGTGGACAGAGCCCGGGCATCCCATTCTAAAAGAGCTGGGCCAATGCGGGGCGCGGTTGATCGGCGCGCCGTGGTTTTGTGACGCTGCGATTTTTGCCCAGCAAGGGGTGCCCGCCATTGCCATGGGACCGGGCTCCATCGCGCAGGCGCATACCGAAGACGAATGGATCGAAGTGGCTGAGCTCGAGCGCGGCGCGGAATTTTTTGGACGGTTTCTGGCGCGACTGCAAACGGCGGGGTAACCCGCTTCGGCCGGGCGCATCTCTTTACAAGCGCAGCTCCAAAGGCGCCCGAAGGATGAAGGATGAGGGATGAGGGATGAGGGATGAAGGATGAAGGATGAAGGATGAAGGATGAAGGATGAAGGGTGAAGGATGAAGGGTGAAGGATGAAGGATGAGGGATGAAGGATGAGGGATGAGGGATGAAGATTCGGAGCTCGCTGGTGGGGTTAGTCCCGAAGGCGTCTCTTTCTTCATACTTCATAATTCATCCTTCATAATTTCTCTCTGCTCCCGCCAAGAGCAAAGGAACGGAGATGCGCCCCGCTGCGGCCGGGGGGCGAGGGGAGTAAATCGGCGGCTTGCCGAGTGGGCGGGGGG
>JAYTYG010000174.1:0-2852 GCA_043742585.1 Spartobacteria bacterium | reverse complement strand
CCCCCCGCCCCCCGCCCCCCGCACTGCCTACACCCGCACTGGCTCCAGCTTCCATATCTCGCGCGCATACTCCGCAATCGTCCGGTCGCTCGAAAACTTGCCCATCCGCGCCGTGTTCAGGATCGCCATCTTCGCCCAGCGGGGACGATCCAGGAAGGCGGCCTCCACCAGCTTGTTGCACTCGCTGTAAGCCTCGAAATCCGCCAGCACCAGGAACGGATCGTGATGCAGCAGATTATCCCGGAGCAAACTCAGGGCACCGGGCTCCTCGGGCGTGAAGTAGTTCGAGCCCACCCAATCCACGATCGCGCGCAACTCTTCATTAGCCTCATAAACCTCCTGAGGCTTGTAACCCTTGGCCACCACCTCGCGCACCTCATCCACAGTCAGGCCGAAGATGAAAATGTTCTCGTCGCCCACTTCCTCCCCGATCTCGACGTTGGCTCCGTCCAAAGTGCCGATCGTCAACGCCCCGTTGAGCGAGAGCTTCATATTGCCCGTGCCCGAGGCTTCCTTGCCGGCCGTGGAAATCTGCTCCGAAAGATCCGCCGCCGGCACAATGCGTTGGGCGAGCGAGACCCGGTAATTGGGAAGGAACACCACCTTCAATTTGTCGTTGATCCGGGTATCGGCGTTGATCTTGGCGCCGACGGCATTGATCGCCTTGATGATGCACTTGGCCAGATCATAACCGGGCGCAGCCTTGGCCGCGAAGATGAAGACCCGGGGCACCATCTCCATGTCTGGATTTTGCAGGAGCCGCCGGTAGAGCGCCAGGATGTGCAGCAGATTGAGGTGCTGACGTTTGTATTCGTGCAAGCGCTTGATCTGCACGTCAAAGAGCGCCGCCGGATTCACATCCACGCCGCACTGCGCCTTGATGATCCGCGCCAGATCGATCTTATTCGCATGCTTGACCGCCATGAAGTCAGCCTGAAATTGCGGGTCATCCGCATACGCCTCGAGCCCGCGCAACTGATCCAGATCCCGCTCCCAACCAGACCCGATTTTTGAGGTGATCAACGCGCTCAAACGCGGGTTACAGGCCAGCAGCCAGCGGCGCGGAGTGATCCCATTGGTCTTGTTGTTGAACTTCCCGGGATACAACTCATCAAACTCAGGAAACAGATCGCTCTTGATCAGCTTGGTATGGAGCGCGGCCACACCATTCACCGAATGACTCCCCACCACCGAGAGATGCGCCATCCGCACCATCTGCTGGTGCCCCTCTTCTATGATCGAGAGCGTCCGCTTTTTAGCCGCGTCTCCGGGCCACTTCGCTTCCACCTCGTCCAGAAAACGTTTGTTAATCTCAAATATGATTTGCAGATGCCGCGGCAGCACTTTCCTAAACAGCCCCACACTCCATTTCTCCAGCGCCTCCGGCAACAGCGTGTGGTTCGTATACGCAAACGTCTTGGTCGTCAGCCCCCAGGCCTTTTCCCACGTCATCCCGTAGTCGTCATGAAACAGCCGCATCAACTCCACAATCGCCACCGCCGGATGCGTGTCGTTGAGCTGGATGGCCACCTTCTCAGGGAAATCCTGGAAATCTTCGTTATCCTTACGGAACCGGCGAAAGATATCCCGCAGGGAGCAGGCGACAAAGAAATACTGCTGCACAAGTCGTAACTCTTTACCGTTCTCGGTTTTATCATTCGGATAAAGAACTTTAGAGACTGTCTCTCCCACGTTTTTCTCCCGAACCGCTTCGTCATACCCACCCCGGTTGAACGCCTCAAAGTCGAACTCCTCCGACGCCCGCGATTCCCAGAGCCGCAGAAAGTTCACGGTGTTCGTGCCGAATCCAGGAATCGGAATGTCATACGGGACGCCGACGAGCTTCTTCGCCCCGGTCCAGCGCGAGATATAATTGCCCAGGTCATCGAATATATTTTCCACATGCCCGTAGATCTGGATCTCCGTGGCGTGCTCGGGCCGCACAATTTCCCACGGGGTGCCGAACTTCTGCCAGTCGTCAGGCAATTCCACCTGATGCCCGTTGCGGAACTCCTGTTTAAAGAGCCCGTATTGATAATGAATCCCGTAGCCGATGGCCGGCAGATCCAGCGTGGCGAGCGAGTCAAGAAAACATGCCGCCAGCCGTCCCAGGCCGCCATTGCCCAGCCCCATGTCGTATTCCTCGTGCCGCAGCACGTCGACCTCCAGCCCCATGGTCTGCAGCGCGTGCTCCATTTCTTCAAACACTCCGGCCCTATACAGGCTGTTGGAAAAAAGCCGACCCATCAGGAACTCGAGCGAAAAGTAGTAGATGCGCCGCGCGTTTTTTTGATGATGCACAGCCTGCGTCGCGATCATCCGTTCGATGATGATGCTTTGCACCGCCTTGGACGTCGCCAGCCACCAGTCGCGCTTATTGGCCGTCGTCGCATTCTGCGCGAGACTGAATTTGAGATGAGTTTGAATCAGCGCTTTAAGGCCAGCGGCCGATTTATCCATACTGGATTTGAACGTTTCAGGCATGAGTTTGTGTCATTGGAAATGCCCCGAAGCACAAGCAGAATAAAGCCGTAGGCCACGAATCATCCACCTCGATTTAATTCGGTTTTTCCATACCCCCGTTACCACGGATTTGAGTGGCACGTTACACCATTGTCTCGACGACAACTGTCGCCGCTCACTTCAATGTATACCAGCCCGCATGGCACCCTTGCCGTAGCCGGCTGAAAAGCCTGCGTTTCAGCCTCAGACATCCTGACCCGCAGGGAAATGGCGTGCCCCTGATCTGACGCCATTCTCCGGATTTTACCCGGCAAGTTCCTGCAAATCAGCAGCACGCAGGGTATGAAGACCGCTTTCGCTACGCGACCAAAACCCTGGACTTCTATCAC
>JAYTYG010000173.1:0-6435 GCA_043742585.1 Spartobacteria bacterium | reverse complement strand
GCCCCCGCCCCCGTCATCCCCTTACGCAACTTCTCCGCCTCCACACTTACCTCATCATAATCGACCGCCAAGCCCGAGCTCAAGATCACATCATTGACGCCATGCAAAGTGGCGCCCCGGAACCCATGCACCTTGGCAAACGCCGTCAACGGAGCGGTCGCAGAATACGTGGAAATACACAGGATGATGTCATACTTCTGCAGGACATCCCTCACCAGATTGAGGTGCCGCCCGTTCGTGCAATACACCGAGTCGGGCAGATCCAGATTACTCCCGCCCGTGATCTCGTAGGCGAACATATCGCCGCCTTCCAGCCCCAGCTCAAAAAGCACACCATTGCGCAGCCCCTGATAGAAGACATCGTGCGCACGGGCTTGAATCGTCAGGCTCGGATCCTTGAGGAATTCAAAGGCCTCTACCTCCCGTGGATCTTCGAGGTCGATGAGGATGCACACTCTCTCCCCGCCGCTGGGATCAAAAACCGTCTTCAAAAGACGACTGAGACTGAAGGGCGGAAAATTACGGGTCGCTTTGACAGGATCTGAAATCATGGTGTTTTGGATACGAGCGAATGGAGGAAGTGGATGCGTTTTCTACGGGAACCGGCAAGGCGCAAACCCACTGTCGGCAAAGTTGCGCGGCACTGATGAACACTGATTTCATGGGATCACCAGCCGATAATCCAGCTCGTTCAAAATTTAACGGGCTCACTCCCGCATGCCCCCCGCTGAATCATCATAAAAAGCACGGTCATTTTGAGGTTTTCAACCCGCCCGCCCGCGCAGTAGGCGCGAAGAACCCGCCCGCCCCACGCAAAACCGCAAAGCAAAACCGCAGCGCCGCGAAGCCGCCAAATATCGAAGTCACGAAGGAGCAAAGTATCGAAGCTGCGAAGAATCATGAAAAGCACGGTCATCTTGAGCGCAGGGCGAGCCCCGCGAGGCCGGAGTCGAAAGACCCCGCCTGCGACTGACGACGGCGCCACCCGCCCTCACCCGATTTCGGCCAACGCCGCCAACCCGAAGCTCCTCGGGGGCATTCGACTGCGCACACGCCGTGAAACTCGTTCGCAGCGCTCAGGATGACGCGTATTTTTGTCGATTAATTGCAGCGGCCGACGCCAGTGCATGCATCATTCTCCCCCCGAAAGCCTGCGCCCATGATTTGGAAAACAAACAACCGCCAATTTGATCTCAGTCAACGAGCGTTGATCATGGGCATCATTAATGTCACCACGGACTCCTTCTCCGACGGTGGCCTTTTTAGCGACCACTCCCGCGCCATCGCCCACGGCCTGGCCATGGCAGACGCCGGCGCCGACATCATCGACATCGGCGGCGAATCCACCCGCCCAGGCGCCGAACCGGTGAGCGAGCCTGATGAAATGGCCCGGGTCCTGCCCGTCATCCGAGCGCTGGCGGCAAAGACCCAGGCCGCGCTCTCCATCGACACGATGAAACCCGCCGTGGCCCGCGCCGCCATTGAAGCCGGGGCCACCATCGTCAACGACGTCACCGGCCTGCGCCAGGCGGCCATGCGCGAGGTGGTGAGAAGCACGGGCTGCGGCGCCATCGCCATGCACATGCAGGGCACCCCGCAGGACATGCAAATCGCCCCGCACTACGGGGATGTCTGCGCCGAAATCGAGAAATTTTTTCGACAAACTTTGGATGCCTGCGTAGCCTGCGGCATCGACCCGATGTGCCTCGCTTTTGACCCTGGAATTGGCTTCGGAAAAACGCTCGCTCACAACTTTAGCCTCCTGCGCAATCTCGGTGCGCTCCGAGTCGCCGGTCGCCCCCTGGTTCTGGGCGTTTCCCGCAAATCCTTTCTCGGCAAAGCGCTCGGCTCAGACGCCTTGGCCGACCGCGACTGGCCCACAGTCGCCCTCACTGCCTACGGCCGCGAGCAAGGCAGCAATGTCGTCCGGGTTCACGACGTGACTCCGAATTTTCAAGCGTTGCGAATGATGGAGGCCCTGCTCGCCTCATGACCCTTCTGATCCTCCAACAACTGCTTTCCCGGCATTGGCGGGACCTGCTTGAAATCGGCATCCTCTGGGCCACCATCTACAACGCCTGGCTCTTCTTCCGCGGCACCCGTGGTGCCAAAGTCCTCACGGGCCTGGCCGTGCTCCTGCTGCTCATTGCGCTGTTCTCGGAGATCTTCGAGCTACCGGAAATCAGCTGGCTTTTCCGGAACCTGGTAACGGTCATGGCGTTTGCCCTAGTGGTGATCTTTCAGCCCGAATTACGCCGGGCGCTGGCAGCCCTTGGCACGCACCACTTTTTCGCCTCAGTGACCCAGAGCCGTGAGACCATCGAAGTGCTGACCAGCATGACCTTCGATCTCGCCAACCAACAACTCGGCGCCCTCCTCGCCATCGAACGCGATACCAATATCGATTCCTTTGCCGAGACCGGCGTGGCCATCGACTGCGAACTCTCCTCCGAGCTCGCCCTCAGTATTTTTCACCCAAAAACCCCGCTCCACGACGGCGGCCTCATCATCCGCAACGGCCGCATCGTCTCCGCCGCCTGCGTTTTCCCGGTCAGCCAACGCGTCGATCTCGATCGCACCTTGGGCACCCGGCACCGGGCCGCGCTTGGGCTCACCGAGGAATCCGATGCCGTCGTAGTGGTTGTCAGTGAAGAAACCGGCATCGTCTCCATCTGCCACCGTGGCCAGATTGAAAGAAACTTCGACCCCGCCAGCTTCAAACAGCGCCTGGGCGAACTGCTATTGCTCGAGAAAAATGAAAACTCTCAAAAACCTAATCCTCCTGCACTGGGTCGCGAAACTCGTGGCTTTAGTTCTGGCCGTCACTCTCTGGGCGGTGATCAAAAAAAGCATCCTGACGACCGGCTCGCCTTCTAAAAACAGATTCGACGCAGAGCGCAAGTTCACCTTCTAATCCCGCGCCCATCGCGCCCATGACTCACACGACTAAAAACCCAGCCGATTTCCGCGCCGCCGCCGGCGTCGAAAGTTCACTCGCACAGCAGCGCAGGATCTTCGGCACCGACGGCGTCCGCGGCGTCGCCAACATCGAACCCGTTACCGCCGAAACCGCCCTCAAACTCGGCCGCGCCGCCGCCCACATTTTCATGGAGATGAGCGACCAAGCCGGCCGCTCCAATGGCCGGGCGAAAATCGTTATTGGCAAAGACACGCGGCTCTCGGGCTACATGCTCGAAAACGCGCTCGCCGCCGGAGTCATGTCCCTGGGCGCGGATGTCGTCCTCATCGGCCCCCTCCCATCCCCGGGCGTGGCCTACATCACGCGCTCCTTACGGGCCGACGCCGGCATCGTGCTCAGCGCCTCCCACAACGCCTACGAAGACAACGGCATCAAATTCTTCCGGCACGACGGCTATAAACTCGACGACGCCATCGAACAACGCATCGAGAGCCTCGTCTTCAGCGGCGAAATCGAGACCATCCGACCCATCGCCGGCAAAATCGGTCGCGCCACCCGCATCGACGATGCCCTGGGCCGCTACGTCGAATTCGCCAAAGCCAGCTTCCCCCGGGGCATGACCCTCGAACGCATGCGCGTGGCCATCGATGTCGCCAACGGCGCCGCCTACAAATCCTCGCCCTGCATCCTGCGCGAACTCGGCGCCGAAGTCATCGTCGGCCACGACAAACCCAACGGCCGCAACATCAACCGCGAATGCGGCAGCACGCATCCCGAAGAAATCCAGCGCCTCGTTAAAGAAACCGGCGCCCATATCGGCATCAGCCATGACGGCGACGCCGACCGCGTTATTCTCTGCGACGAAAACGGCGAATTGGTCGACGGCGACGAAATCCTGGCCATTGCCGCCATCGACCTCCTTAAAAGCGGGCAACTGGCCAAAAACACCTTGGTGGCCACGGTCATGAGCAATTTCGGGCTCGATGAAACCCTCACCCGCAACGGGGGCCGGGTCCTGCGCACCAAAGTGGGCGACCGTTACGTCATCGAAGCCATGATGAAAAACGATCTCAACCTCGGCGGCGAACAAAGCGGGCACATGATCTTCCGCGATTTCTCCACCACCGGCGACGGCATTGTCAGCGCCCTCCAGATCCTCCGGATCATGGTCGAAACCGGCCAACCCCTCAGCGAACTGAAAAAGTGCCTGGTCAAATATCCCCAGGCCCAACGCAATTTATGGGTCCGCGAAAAACGGCCCCTCGACCAACTTCCAGCCGCCCTCAAGCTCATGGAAGAAGCCGAACGCGATCTCGCCGGCGCCGGCCGCGTGCTCCTGCGCTACTCGGGCACAGAATCCAAAATCCGCCTCCTCATTGAAGGCCGCGACTCCGACCGCATCAACGCGCATGCCGACCGTATCGCCAGCGTCATTCAGGAAGCCATCGGCGACGATAAGTGAGCAGCCCCTCCGCCCCAGGCCCCAAACCTGCCCCCCATCCTTTTTCCCGCAGCCTTTTCCTCACCGGCACTGGCACCAACGTCGGCAAAACCCACGTCGCCCAACTATTGATCCGGGCGCTCCGGGCCGCCGGGACCGATGCCGTGGGCATGAAACCCATTTGCTGCGGTGACCGCGACGACGCGCTGCGCCTCCACGAAGCCTCAGGCCCAAGCGTGGAGCTCAACGACGTCAACCCGGTCTGGCTGCGCACCCCCGCCGCACCTTACACCGCCGCGCTCATCGAAAACCGGCCCGTCGATCTGGCCCTCGTGCGCGACCGCTTTGCGCATTTGCGCTCCACCCACCGCGCCCTCATCGTCGAAGGCGTCGGCGGCTGGCGTGTGCCCATCACCCAAGACTATTTCGCCAGCGACCTCGCGGCCGACTTCGGCCTCCCCATCGTGGTCGTCGTCGCCAATCATCTCGGCGCACTCAATCACGCCCTGCTCACCGTCGAAGCCATCGCCGCCCGCGGACTCACCTGCGCCGGCATCATCCTCAACCACCCCTGCCCGCCGCTCCAGGACATCGCCGAAACCACCAATCGCTCGGTCCTCGAGTCTCTATTAACGGTGCCGATTCTCGCCGAGATCGCCCACGGCCAATGCGGACTTCTGATCCCCCGCACGTAAAGTGTCCGCATAAAGTGGCTGCCCCCTTTTCGCATGCCATCAAAAGCAGCCGTCGTCTTTGAAAAGCAGCGGTCATCTTGAGCGGAGGGCGAGCACCGCGAGGCAGGAGTCGAAAGACCCCGCCCGCAACTGATGGCTGCGTCACCCGATCCATACACGCCGTAAAGCTCGGTGCCGCAGCCAACCTCAAGTTCCTCGGGGTCCTTCGACCGCGCGCACCCGCAGAACTCGTGCGCTACGCTCAGGATGACCTCATTTTTTTTGACTCGCAGGATAGAGTGCCTGTCCCCTTCCCTATTTGTCCCCTTCCCTATTTTGTCTGTCCCTTTTAAAACCCAATGAAACCTACTCTTCTCGTTCTCGCTGCGGGCATGGGCAGCCGATACGGCGGCCTCAAACAAATGGACCCCATGGGGCCCAATGGTGAAACCGTGCTCGATTACTCCGTCCATGACGCCATTCGCGCCGGGTTCGGCCGCGTCGTTTTCATCATCCGCGAGGACTTTGCGGACGCCTTCAAAAAAAGCGTCGGCGAACGCTTCGCCGGCAGCATCGAAGTCCAATACGCCTTCCAAAAGCTCGACGACCTCCCCGCCGGCTTCTCCGTCCCCAACGGACGCCAAAAACCTTGGGGCACCGCCCACGCCGTCCGGGCCGCCCGCCACGCAGTCCACGAACATTTTGCAGTCATCAACGCCGACGATTTCTACGGCCGCGACGCCTATCACCGCGCCGCCGCCTTCTTTACTGAGCTGCCGGCAGGCACCACCAACGAAATGGCCATGGTGGGCTATCCGATCGAAAACACCCTCTCAGAACACGGCCACGTCAACCGCGGCATCTGCAAAATCGACAAGACCGGGCTCCTCACAAACGTCGAGGAATATCTCAACATCGAACGCGAAGCCGACGGCGCCGTCCGCGGCAACGACCTCTCCGGCAACCGGCATTTGGTGCCCCCCGACTCCCTGGTCTCCATGAACTTCTGGCTATTCGGCCCGGACTTTTTCCGCGAGTTGGAGGTGGAATTCACTCGCTTCCTGAGCCAGTCCGGCAACGAGCTGAAATCCGAGTGCTACATCCCCACAGTCGTGGACAGCTTGATCCACGGCAACCGCGGGCAATGCCCTGTGCTCGGGACCACCAGCCAATGGTTCGGCGTCACCTACCCCGCTGACAAACCTGTCGTGGTCGAGTCCATCCACCGACTCATCGCCTCCGGTGAATACCCGGAAAACTTGTCCCGACTCACCCCAGTCGAGCCGCGCGCCTAACCCCCCGGGCGCCCTAATTAGGAATTATGAATGATGGAGGAGGAGAGTCTTGGGCATTAACGGCACCTGCGTTCTCCTCATCATTCATCATTCATCCTTCATAAT
>JAYTYG010000172.1:0-1510 GCA_043742585.1 Spartobacteria bacterium | reverse complement strand
GAACGGCTTGGTGATGTAGCGGCGTGCGCCGAGGGCGAGCATGCGCTCGGCCTGCACGGGCATCGCATCACCGCTGAGCATGACGACCGGGATGCCCGCAGTGCGCGGGTCGCCGAGCAGACGCTTGAGGACTTGGTCGCCGTTTATGTCCGGCAAGTGGAAGTCGAGCAGCACGAGACTCGGGCGATGTTTCTGCGCCATGGCGATACCCGGGATTCCGGCGTTCGCCGTGAGGAATGTCGTCTCGGGACGCCGTGCCACGATCAATCCCATCATATAAGTATTCGCAGGATCGTCATCAATGTAGAGCAGCGTGCGCTCAGGTGTGGCGGCGCTCTCGGAGATGGTGGGCTGGGCGATATTCATTTGCTGCCTCCGCATGAAGCCACCGGCATACCAGTGCGGCGGTGGCGTGTGTGTAGCGCGCAGCGGGAAAACCCTTGTTTCCTTAAAAAATCGTCCCGGTCGTCTGCGGACGCACCTACGCCACGACCCGATCCGTGAACAAGGGTGGTGGCTCAGTTTGAAATCTTCAGTCTTTGTCTTGCTCCTGCTCTCATTTGCCTCGGCTTTGCGAGAGCATGGGCATGAGCATGACAAAGAGAAAGAAGCGGCCAACTTCAAATTGAGCCACCACCCGAATACAGGGTTCACGCATTAAAATTTCACTGTGTGGCGAGAGGCGGCGTCTCGGGTAGGGCGGGTATTTTACCCGCCGCGCCGGGTATTCTACCCGGCGCACCGGACGTGGGATCCGCGTCCCCTTGCCAAGCTGCGTCACGGAATGATCCGTCTTGGGCGTTACAGGCTCACGCGCAGCGACGCCCGATGTTCCGGGTAGAATACCCGGAACGGCGGGTTAAATACCCGCCCTACCCAAGAGCCGCGCCTCCTCGCGTGGAACTGCATTTTTGATGCGTGAACCCCGTACCCGAATAGCCTTCTGTTCCGTAGTAAGTGCGTGTATCCATCCTCTCGAATTTCAAAGCAGAGCGATGGCGAAATTCTGGAGATCTCGAAACAAACCAATCAGCCGATGAAAAAACTTCGCATCCTTCTCGCCGACGATCATGAGGTGGTCCGGCAGGGCGTACGGATGCTGATCGAAAAGGAGCCGGGCTGGGAAGTTTGCGGTGAAGCCGACGATGGCCGCAAAGCAGTGGCCCTGGCCGCGCAGCTCACCCCGGACGTGGCCGTGCTCGACATGGGCATGCCCGAACTCAACGGCCTCGAAGCCGCGCGGCAGATCAAGCGCGCGCTGCCCAAGACTGAGGTGCTCATTTTCACCGGCGAGGAAAGCGAGCAGCTCATCCACGAGGTCTTCGAGACGGGAGCGCGCAGCTACATTCTGAAGACCGACCTCACCCAGCATCTCGTCGCCGCGATCCGCGCGCTGGGTGAGCACAGGACTTATTTCACCACGCGGATCTCGGAGGTCATCTTTGCGCGGTATCTGGACGGCTCATCCGGTGAGGGAAAGGACAAGACCGAAGGGCTGACGCCGCGCGAA
>JAYTYG010000171.1:0-3495 GCA_043742585.1 Spartobacteria bacterium | reverse complement strand
CCGGACTTCATTCAGTTCTCACAAGCGCGCGAACCCGGCGCGGACCGCCTCAATCGCTATGACCGATTCATCGGCTACTATCGCTGGTCATGGTTAGTCAGGAAAAATGCAGTGGCGCAAATTGACGAACTCCCACTCCCTCCATTGCCCCCTGGGAAACCCATTGAAGTGGCGCACAGCTTCACCCCGCGTTTTCGCGGCCAACTCACACTCAGCGGCGTGACCCTGGCACGACTCGATCCACTCGGGCTCTGCCGAGCCACGCGCGAACTTCCATTGCCCGGATCAATCCTTGTATTGCCGCGCACCTACCCCATCCCGCCCCTCAACCTGCCCGGCCAACTCCATCACCAACCCGAGCACCGGGTGAGCGCCGCCGCCAATGGCGAGGGCGAGGAAATCGCGGGCCTGCGCGACTATCGGCCTGGCGATTCACTGCGCGACATCCACTGGAAAAGTTTCGCCCGCACCGGAATGCCCGTGGTGAAAGAATATCAAGCTGAATACTTCGAGCGCCATGCGCTCCTGCTCGACACCCTGGGCGCCCCGGAGGGAGCCGCGTTCGAAGAAGCCGTTTCGCTCGCGGCCTCCTTCGTCGGCAACCTGCACCGAGGGGAATGCCTGCTCGACCTGCTCTTCGTCGAAGCGCAATGCCATTGCTTCACCATGGGCCCCGGCGAACTTCAGGCCGAGGCCCTCATGCGCGTCCTGGCTCTGGTGAAACCCTCCACAGACGCCGCCCTGGCCGCTTTAAAATCCAGCATACTCAGCCGCCGCTCCGAGCTGAGTTCCTGTATCTGTATACTGTTAGATTGGGACGCCGCGCGCCAACAGATGATCGGCGAACTACAGGCACACGGATTACCCTTGCTCGTCTTACTCGTAAGCGAACTGCCGCCCATTGAGTGTCCGCAATGGGTCCACCGGATTATCCCCGGCAAAGCTGAAGAAGGACTTAGCCAACTATGAAACTGCCGCCCATGCTACTGGCAGCCACGGCCCTTTTCTGGGGCTGGCAATGCGACCAGTGGTGGATAGCCGCAGCCCTGGCCACACTCTTTGAAGCGCCACTAATTCTGACCTTCAACATCAAGTTTTCCAACACCGACCTCAAACGTTTCGCCACCGTCTCCCTGCTCGTTGCGGCATCGCAGATTATCTATCTATTTTTAAAGCCCGGCGCATCGCTCGACCTCTTTCGATCCATCCTATGGACTCCTGTCATATTCGCGCCATTCGCGCTGAGCCTGATATATAGCTGCACCACGCAGGTCGATTTCCGCGCTCTATTTAGCCTGCCGGGACAAGCCTCCTTAAACGATGCCCGCGCCAATCACCTCATCAATCTTGGCTATCCCTATTTCGCCCTGTTCATTCTCGCCGCCAGCCTCCCCAATCACGAGGGTCTGGGCTTCTTCATCGGCTTGAGCGGCCTCTCCTCCTGGGCGCTTTGGAGCAACCGCCCCCGACAGCGCACCCCACTGATATGGGCCGGCGCACTCTTGCTCGTGGTGATAGGCGGGGCGGCAGTCAGCACGGGACTGTATCAACTCCAAAAGTTCCTGGAACAGGCCGCCTTCGACTTGCTCAGCGATCAGGGCGACACCGACCCGACGCGCACCCAAACCAGCATGGGCCATATCGGCCAGCTAAAACTCTCCAACTCCATCGCATTGCGAGCCGTCCCCTCGCCCGCTTTGCCACGGCCCAAATTGCCGATCTTACTAATGACGGCGAGCTACAACACGTTCACCTCGCTCGCATGGAAAGTCGGCAGCGCCTATGACTTTCGGGACATCCCGCCCGACACAGCCCCGGCCGCAGAACTCAGCGGGTGGCGGTTAACGCGGAGCGGCCAGGGAAATTCCAATCTAACTATATCCACCACAGCCACACGCCCGACTGCCGTGTTAGCCTTGCCACATGGCGCCACCAGGCTGGATTCCCGGGACATCATACTATTAAAACGCAACAGCATCGGCACGGCCCAGGCCGATCTCTATGGACGATTTCATACCTATACTGTCGCCTATAATCCGCTCGCAACCGACACCAGCCCGGCCATACCCGCCGACTTGGAACTACCCGAACACGACGCTATATTGATCCGGGAAATAGCGCGCCAATTGCATCTAACAGATCAGCCCAAAGACAACGTCCTGAGGATCGTCAAAGCATACTTCGCGAATAACTTCACCTATAACCTCTATCGCGCAAGCAACACCCCAAACCAAAGCGCCATGGAGGATTTCCTGCTCCGAAACCATTCAGGCCATTGCGAACACTTCGCCACAGCCACCGTCCTGCTGTTGCGCGCCGCCGGCATCCCCGCTCGTTACGCCATTGGCTATTCGATTCAAGAGCACAGCCGACTCGGCAATTCCTATATCGCCCGCTACAGCGATGCCCATGCCTGGACGCGCGCCTGTGTTAACGGCAACTGGGTGAATTTCGACACCACTCCAATCGACTGGTCGGTTGTCGACTCCGACAAAGCGCCGTTCTATCAACCCCTGCTGGATGCCTGCTCGTGGCTCCTCTTCCAAGTCCGTAATCTCAATGCCGCAGGTCATCCCCCGCTTCTCTATGCCATCGGCGCATTAGCCATTTCGTTAATCACGCGCAGGCTAATCCGCCACAGGAAAGCATTGAGCATCGCATTTCTGTTTAGGAAATCCGCTCGCAAAAAGCCGCTTCCTGCCGCCATCCAAACGCCATCGCCCTTCCATCAAATCGAAAAACTTTTGGCCGCCCGCGGCATGGCGCGCCAGCCGCACGAACCCATCCAGCTATGGCTGATCCGGGTCGCGCCGGAGCTCGGGCCCGGCGCCATCGAGCACCTAACACAGATTGCTGTCTTACATTATAGCTACCGCTTCGGCCCGCCGCACCTAGCATCAGACTCGCTGATAAAACTGGACGCTATATGCAGCGAATGGATGAGCCGTTGGGGTATCGCTGTCTCGTAATACACCCCGGCCTGAATTTTCTCAACCCTGGGGGCACCGTCGTCCCCGACGGCCGCGCAACCCACGGTGGGGTTGGATTCCCTCTAACACCTTCAACCTCTTTACGCCGGAGGCGTTTAAAGCAATTAGCCAGGGGTTGAGTCTGCGATACCCCTGGGCCACACGGTATAAACGCGGTCCGACCCCGGAGGTGGTCGCAGCGCCGTCTATTCCAGGAGGACAAGTATTCTGAGGGCTCGGGAATTCTAAGAGAACTGAGTGACGCTCGCTGCGGCTCCCTCAATGACACCGGTGCTGCGACCGCCTACCGGGTCGACTCGTTATCCATGTCTATATTAGGGGGGGGCGCGGACTCCCCCCCCCGGCTAATGGCTTGAAACCCTCGCGGGTTAGGGAAACAGTTACTTCGGGTTAGTTGCGGATTCCAGCCAGGGCTTACGCATCTAAAATGATCATTGGAAAGTGCAGATATTCGCGTAAGCCGATGCTGGCAAAGTATTTACGCCAAAGGCGTTACGCCCTACAG
>JAYTYG010000170.1:0-2947 GCA_043742585.1 Spartobacteria bacterium | reverse complement strand
GATCATCTGCAGACGGCGAAAAACGTGATGAAAGACTTCTCGGATCCGTCCCTATCCAAGCACGCCATCAAGGCGCTGGAACAAGGGTGGGTGCGCCAGAACAAGCGTATTTTCAACAACGCGAAAGTCAGTGATCACTTTGCGATCGTGCCCACCGGCACAGATCCCAAGAACCTCTCCGAAACCGAGCAGAAGATTTTCGACATGGTGGCCCGGCGTTTTATCGCCGTGTTTTACCCAGCCGCTCAGTTTGAAATCACGACCCGAATCACCACGGTCGAGAACGAGAAATTCAAGACCGACGGCAAAATCATCGTCGATCCGGGTTGGCTCGCTGTTTACGGCAAACAAGCCGAGGGCGAGGGCGAGACGGATAAAGCCATCGTCGCGATCGCGGCCGGGGAAAGTGCGCGAACCGAGTCCATCGAGATCAAAGAGAGCGAGACCAAACCGCCGGCGCGCTTCAACGAAGCGACGCTGTTGAGCGCGATGGAAGGGGCCGGCAAGTTCATCGACGACGAGGAGTTGCGCGAAGCGATGAGCGAGCGCGGCCTGGGCACGCCCGCGACGCGCGCGCAAGTCATTGAAGGCCTGATTAACGAAGGCTACATCATCCGCCAGGCGCGGGACCTGATCGTCACAGCCAAGGGCATCTCCCTGATCACCCTGCTTCGCGATCTCCATGCTGAAACGCTCACCAAACCCGAGCTCACCGGCGAATGGGAGTCCAAGCTCAAGCGCATGGAACGCGGCGAGCTTTCCCGGGCCGAGTTCATGCAGCAAATCAGACATTTGACGACGGATGTTGTCGAAAAAGTCCGCTCCGGCATGGGCAAGGAAATCCGGGGCGAATTTCATTCCCTAGAAGCACCCTGCCCAAAATGCGGTACCGGCCCGTTTAAAGAAAGCTTCCGCGCCTACGAGTGCAGCAATGCAGAGTGCAAGCTCATGGTTTGGAAATCCATGGCCGGCCGCGAGCTGGAGCGCGAGGAGGTGATCAAGCTCCTCACTGAAAAAAAGGTGGGCCCGCTCGAAGGGTTCCGCAGCAAGCTTGGACGTGCGTTTGCCGCGGCCGTGATCATCGGCGACGATTGGAAGCAGAAGTTTGACTTTGAAAAGGATGAGGGCGGCGAAAACGGCGAGCCCATCGTCCCTATCAATCCCGAGCCTGTCGGCAAGTGCCGGGTCTGCGACGGGGGCCAGGTTTTTGAAACCACCAACGCGTTTGTTTGCGAAAATGTGCCGCAGAAGAAATGCACCTTCCGCATGGGCAAACTCATCCTGCAAAGGGAAATCCCCCGCAGCCAGGTCGTGAAACTTCTGGCGACAGGAAAGACAGATCTACTGCCGAAATTCATCTCCTCAAAAACCAAGCGTGCTTTTTCGGCTTACCTCAATCTCGGAGCCGGCGGAAAAGTCGGATTCGAGTTCGAGCCGCGCGCGCCGAAAGCCCCAAAGAAAGCCGCCGCCCCGAAGGCTGGCTAAACTGGGCGGGCGAGGAGCGATGAAGGGAGAGAAGCTTCGGGCTTAACGGCAAGTGCGCTCTCCGAATCTTCATCCTTCATAATTCCAAATCAGGGCGCCGCTTTGGAGCTGAGTTTGTAAGGACTTGGCGAAGTGCCCGGCTTGTAGCTGAGCCCGCCTCGCTTCTCGACAAGCCAGCCGGCGGCCGCGTAAATTCACCGCCCTTTTGCAAACCCCAAAGACACTCGCCATCATAGCCGGCAGCGGCGCCTATCCCCTCGCCATGGCCCGCTCCGCCAGAGCAGCAGGGGTTGAACGCATTGTAGTCGCCGCATTCCAAAACGAGACCGACCCCGAGCTGGCTTCCTTGGTAGAACAAATCGAGTGGATGCGGGTCGGCCAACTCGGGCGGATGATCGGTTTTTTGAAAAAATCCGGCGCCCAACACGCGGTGATGTCGGGCCAGATTCATCCCAAAAATCTTTTTGATTTGCGCCCTGATTTAAAGGCGATCCTTTTGCTCGGGCGCCTCCGGCAGCGCAACGCCGAATCCATCTTCGGCGCAATCACCGAGGAGATGGCGAAGGCCGGCGTCGAGTTGCTGCCCGCCACCACTTACATGGAAAATCACCTCGCCACGGCGGGCTTGGTGGCCGGCCCAAAACTCAGTCGGCGCGAGGAAGAGGATGTCGCCTACGGATTCCGGATCGCCAAAGAAACCAGCCGCCTGGACATTGGCCAAACCGTGGTGGTTAAAGCCGGCACAGTGCTGGCGGTGGAAGCCTTTGAAGGCACCAACGCCGCCATGAAACGCGGAGGCGAACTTGGGCGCAAAGACGCCATCATGGTCAAGGTGGCCAAGCCCAGTCAGGACTTCCGATTCGACGTGCCTGTCATCGGCCCCCTCACCCTGGAGGCCGCGCGCGAGGCCCGGATCCGAGTGCTGGGCATTGAAGCCGGCAAAACACTTTTACTTGAACCTGAAAAGCTCATCGCCATGGCGGCCAAGGAACGCATTTCAATCTTCGGCTACGCCCCCTAAACGCCTTCCCTCCTCATGAATAGAATCATTCGCGCCGGAGTCATCGGCACCGGCAGCATCGGAAAAAATCACGCCCGGATCATGGCGGAACTGCCCGATGTCGAGTTCACAGCCATCTACGACGCGCACACAGCCACGGCGCAGGAAATGGCGGCTCGCCATGGGACGAAAGCCGCAGCGACGCTCGAAGAATTTGCCGAGCTGGTGGACGCGGCCACCATCGCTACGCCAACGCCGACCCATTTTGAAATCGCCAAGTATCTGCTCGAACGCGGCAAACATGTGCTGGTGGAGAAACCCATCACCGAAACCACTGCGGACGCGCTGGCGCTCTCGCAACTGGCGCATGAACGCGGCCTGATTCTGCAGGTCGGCCACATCGAACGCTTCAACCCCGCGCTCAGCAGCGTGGTCAGCGCCGGCGCCGCGGCGGGCCACACC
>JAYTYG010000169.1:0-3215 GCA_043742585.1 Spartobacteria bacterium | reverse complement strand
CCACGCCGCCGAGCTTTCGCTGCAGGCGCAGGCCGCCGCTGTGCGCATTGAATGAGTTGAGTGTTGAAAGTTGAGAGTTGAGAGGAAGACCGGCAGCCGTGGCGGCGATTTCCATTTTTACAAACCACTGGCCTGCGTGAGAGAAATTCTCCCGCGCGCAACGCGGGGCTTCGCCCTCTCTCAACTCTCAACCCTCAACCCTCAACTCTCAACTCTCAACTGTCCCCATGCCCGACCTCTTCGCCGACATCGCCACCGCCCTGCGCGAACGCCTCGCCATCATCGCCGACCGCGAACTCTACGCGCGCGATCCCGCCGCACATTTGGAAAAGCTGAAGTCCGTCTCAGAAAGGATCACGCAGCTCGGAGCCGCGCTACCCCGCCCGCTCCCCGGCGATTTTTTGCACTACCTCCAGCGCGCGAGCTACGAAAAGGCGCTCGCGTGGCTCGTGGCGAACAAATCGTAACACGCCAAGTGACGGGCGTGATTAAAAGCAAATCCATAAAGTGAGGGCTGAAGGCCCGGCTATATCCCAGCCTGGGGCAACGCCCCAGGTGCGAACGGAAAACGAACAAGGGCTGAAAGCCCGATCCATCCCCGGAATCCGCGCATGGAACGGGCTTTCAGCCCTCATGATTTCATTCCCTCGTTCACCTGGGGCGTTGCCCCAGGCTGGTATGGTTTCGGGCCGTTGGCCCTCGGTTTTTGGCCCCGCTTTCAATCACACCCCAAAGTGGCAGCCGGAACACGCCGGGCTTTACGGAAGCGCCACCGAATGGCAGAGTGGCAGGCATGACAAGGGAAGCGCTCGGCAAGGCCATTCATCGAACCCCTTTCCAGCCGTTCGTATGGCGAACGGGCGGGCGGTTCGCGTTCCGCACCAGGACTTCATCTCCATGCATCCCACCGGTCGCACTGTGATAGTTTACGGGCAGAACGAAGACTTGGAGATTCTCGATGTGATGCTGGTCACCAGCTTGCAGCTCCCCGCCAAGACCGGCAGGCGCAAATAATCAGCCCGTCCCTCGGACTCGTGACTCAGCCCCTCGCCTCCGAGACCAGTGCGCTCAGTGGCTTCCCATCCGGAGCTTCACCCCAAATCTTCTTTGCCCTGGAAAGAAAATCCGGCTCCGACACGGGCGGCAGCACTGCTCTGCGCGGACGGCGCTGCTCCAGCCACGTGGCAAGTTCATCCAGTTGCGAACCGGGCAGTTGTTCGATGACCTCTTCGATCTCGGCAAGTGTGCTCATGCCGCGCAAAGTAGCACGCCACGCGGGGGAAGCTCAAGCGCCGCGCCGCTGAGGGGAATCAGTCCCTCGTTTCACTACGACTTCACCTATGGCGGCAGATATTTCTCCAATACAGCTCGGATTTGCTTGTACCCTTGCCAGTTGAGGTGAATGCCGTCGTAGCTGTAGTTCCCAGAGAGAAAGCCGTCCGGGCAAAGCAGAGAGTTGATATCCACAAAGACGACCCCCAACTCGGCACACCGGGTCGCGAGACGCTGATTGCACGCGTCGATTTTCGCATTTAGCGCGGCCCTATCCCGCCCAAGCAAAATCACCGATGTAACGACTACCTTCGAATTGGTTCGGGTGATGATGTCATTAAGGATCTCACTAAACTTGGTATCAACAAAATCCGGGGAACACCCCTGAAGCAGGTCATTTATTCCGGCTTGAATCACACACAATTCGACGTGGCTTGGAATCGTTGACGGCAATCTGCGCAGGAGGCCGGTGGTGGTATCCCATCCGATCCCGCGGTTTGAAATGTCACAACGATCAAACAGCTCTGACCAATTTCCAAATTCGATACGCGAATCGCCCAGAAACACAATGTTGCGGGTCTTCTTGAGACCTTCGAACTCGGCGCACTTTTGCGCCCAATGCAATGAATCGTTTGGTTCCACACTTGGAGCCAACGATACCAAGAACTGAGACCTGAGCCGCGCCAAGGCGGGGCGCAAAAACATACCAGCAATGAATGACGCCGCGGCAATCATTAGCATCACCGCGAGGCAGTGCTTCGTAAAAAAGACGCTCTTTGCCGTGCTTGGCATCCGGTCTATGCTCCGATGCCGTTGTTCCACTGCGTCCGCTTCTCCACAAAGCAATCGACGGGGAACTCGCCCCGCCCCGCAGAATTATCGTCGCCGGATAATCCGGCTCCGGTGATTAAACCTTGAAACTTTACCCGGCTGTGAGTGTCGCTAGCCGTCGCGCCGTCGAGCCGTCGAGCCGTCGAGGAAGTGGAGGGTGATGGCTTTCATTCCGCAGTTGCTGGCGAGCGTGGATAGGAAATGCGCGTGAAGCGGTCAAATCGAAATTGCGACGATGAACGCGGGATGGGACATGGATTTTTCCGCGAAGGAGCAAGGCCCAAGGAGGGGCGCTTTTCCAAGCGCCCTCTGGCAGCGGCCGCTCCGCGCCGCTGCCAGCCAAGAGCGTGGCCATGCGCAAGGATTCTCGGACTCCAGGGATCGCCAGTGCAGATCACGCCTTTGGCTCGATGCGGCGCGGAGCGACCGCATCGAGAGGGCGCTATCAAAGCGCCCGTCCTTGATTTCGCACCGCCACACTTTCTTGGACACGAAATGAATCACGCCCAAGGCCGGGGACAATTGAATTGCCCGGCCATCGCTGTCGGTCTAATGATTCACCCATGAAAATCAGCATTCTCCGGGAGCTGCATGAAGCGAGGCCGTTCATGCCATTCACCCTCGGCCTGTCGGATGGCCGCAAGCTGCATGTGCCGCACAATGAGTTTCTCTCCTTCTTTCCCAGCGGACGCTCGGCGATCCTGACGCACACGGACGACAGCTTTACGCTGATCGATCTGCTGATGATCACGACTGTGGATGTGAAGCCCAAGGGAAGCAGGCGCACGACGAAAAAGGGATAGCCCCGCATTTTCCTCGACTTTTTTCTTCGCACTCCCGCGGAGGCTGCGCATCTTCCGCGCGCTCATGCGCGCAATCCTTGCACTCGAAGACGGTCGTCACTTCATCGGTGAATCATTTGGGGCTCCAGGCACGGCGGTCGGCGAGGCGTGCTTCAACACCTCGATGACCGGCTACCAGGAGGTGCTCACCGATCCCTCGTATCGCGGGCAGATCGTCGCGATGACTGCGCCGCAGATCGGCAACTACGGCGTGAATGCGCTCGATGATGAGAGCAGCGCGGTGCATGTGCGCGGGTTTGTCATCGAGGA
>JAYTYG010000168.1:0-3514 GCA_043742585.1 Spartobacteria bacterium | reverse complement strand
CATCGACAGTCTCCACCGCTCCCAACAGCAGAAGCCGCTCACCCACTCGAAACAGCGAAGAGCTAGAATTCGTAATCCCGCTGGGATATATCTAATCCTTCGTGGAATATATCCAACTGCACTGGGATATATGAGGGCCTGCTATTGCAGAGGAATTTAGATGTGTAAGCGCTGCGGTTTTTAATGTTCGGCTCCGGCGTGCTCTGGTTCTTCCTGCGGAAGCTTCACCTCAGAAGCGCAGGAAACATCCTCAGCTTTGCAGGCGAGCAGAATGCCTCTGGCGCGATCAATCCCGCCCTGATCCTCGGTATGCACGGAGACGAGAATATTGCCCTGCTTGACTTTGGAGGCGTAGCGGCGCGCTTCAAATTCTGGGATGCCCATGCCCACGAGCGCCCCGATGATGCCGCCTAAGGCGGTGCCCACCGCCGCGCCACCTAAAGCGGCCATAATAGGCCCGGCGGCGATAAACATGCCTGCGCCCGGGATCGCCAAACTCCCGATGCCCACCAACCAACCCAGGGCGCCGCCGAGCACAAACCCGGTGGTGCCGCCCGTGGTGGCGCCCTCTGGGGCCTTGGTTTCGTGTTCGATGGCGAAATCCTTGGTCCCTGAGGTGTCCGCAAAGAGCATCGAGATGTCGTTATTAAAGAAGCCTGCCGACTTGAGTTGTTCAACTACCTGTTCGGCTTGCTCCCGGCTTTTAAGAATACCAAAGACTGATTTTTTCATGGTGATGTAGGATTTTAGGTTGCGTTTAGAGTGCGGATTTTTTGCAACTGCGCGCGCGCAACTATTCGGCGGACAGGGTGCCTGCGGGGATGATTCGCCCACGGGATTTCATAAGGTTGATTCTATGTCTGTATGTATTGGCTGTGCTGGGTGTATTTGGTGGGTTGCTCCCTGTATCTATATTACGGGCGCCGCGCGTTCTCCGGTCGTGCGCGGCGTGGGTTTTTTCTCACAAAATTTTCGGCGGCGCGGGTTGCCGGAAATCGCGCCTTTGCGGAACTGCGATGCAGTTCACTGGAGTTTGGCCAATTTGAATAGCCGACCCGAACAGGGGGCTGGAATCCGCGACTCACCCGAAACAACTGGCACCCTAATCCGCGAGGGTTTAAGGCCATTACGGGGGTTGAGTCCGCGCCGCCCCCCCCCGAAAATGGCCGCGGATAACGAGTCGCCCCCGTAGGTGGTCGCTGCCCCGGTGTCATTGAGGAAACCACCGCAAGCGGCCACCGGAATCCGCTGAACCGGCCACCCCAGAACCGGCCACCCCAGAACCCGCCGAGCCAGAACCGTTGTTCGCCTTGGATGGACGGCTGGGACCGCCTCCGGGGTCGGACCGTGTTTATAACGTTTGGTCCGGGGTTTCGCAGACTCAACCCCTGGTTAATGGCTTTAATTCTACTTTGTTGCGTTTGTAAATATTCGGTGATCGCATCTCAATTCTTGAGGATTTAACGCGGAGCCGCAGAGATTCAGAAGGGCCGGATAGAGGGCGGGCCGGTCGAAGGGGAAGTTATGAAGTATGAATGATGCGAATTCGCAGGCGCACCCTGTCACTTCGTCTTCCTGTTACCCCACTTAACAAAGTGGAATTAAACGCCTCCGGCGTAAAGAGGGCGAAGGAGTTAGACACATGGCCCCCCCCTTTTAAACACCGTCGGCTGCTGTCAGCCATTCATGAAAAATGCCCAAACTCCAGGGAACTGCGTTGCAGTTCAAGGGCCGATCTGCACCACGGTGCCGACGGGCACTTCCTGAAAGAGGCGACGCGCGGCAGGTGCCGGCACCCGAATACAGCCATGCGAAGCATAGGGACTCGACGCATTTCCTTCGTGCAAACCGAATGCCCGGCAACTCAAGCGCATGAAAAACGGCATCTCCGCAGGGTAAAGCGTCGAGCGATGGGTCAGATGTTTATCCGTCACCACAAAGCGCCCCTGGGGAGTCGAAAACCCCGGACGCCCTGTGGAGATATTGGTGTTCATGAGCACCGCCCCATTCTTAAACAAGGACGCCCGCTGCTGGCCCAGGGAGATTTCGATTCGCAACTGATCGGCCGGGGGCGAGTTGACCAACAAGACCTGCTGGGCGTCTGCGCTCTCGGCCCAGGCCGCAAAATAGAGCGCCACCAGCTTGTATTTGCTATTGGTCGCGACGCCACGCTTTGCGCCCTGAGCCAGGAGCAGCTTGAGATCCTCCGCGCGGCCCAAGCCGGCAGCGAGCATCAGCAGTGTCATCCCGGGTTCCTGCGCCAGATATTGGCGCACGGTGCCGGGCGGGATGAGATTGAGAAACGCGGGCTCGGCGGGCGTATTCAACGAGCAATTGGGATCCGCCCCGCACTCCAGCAGCAGATTGAAACAATCCCGGTTCGGCGCCATGTAAGCATAAGCCAGAAGGGGCTGGCGGAGCCCCGCAGGGACAGGCGGCGTCGAGTGTTTGCTTAATAGAAACCGGATCCGATCGCGGTCGCCTTGAGTCACGGCATCCACGAGCCAGCGAGATGTCTCGGGGCGCCACAGGGGCTGCGAAGGGAGGCGCTGAAGAATGCTGCCGATAATCGACCAGGAGCGAGTCTCCAAAGCGTCATGATTCGGACAACAAACACCAGGCAGCGCAGGCATAACGCTAAGCAGTCGCGCAATCAAAGGCTGCTGTTTTGTCATTATGGCAAAGTGCAACGCCGTATGCGCATTTTCGTCACTGGCCGCAGGCGCCGCCCCGTGATCCAGCAACCTCAGCGCAAAGTCGGTCTGCCCATTTAGCACGGTGGCCATCAACGCCGTGCGCCCGTGACTGTCCGCCGTCTGCGGATCCGCGCCGGCCCGCAGTAAAGCCTCCGCCAGGGTCCATTGCCGGGTTGCCGCCGCCACGAACAGAGCGCTCCGGCCTTGCGCATCGCGCCCATCGAGCCCCACGCCCGCGCACAAAAACAGTTCGGTGAGCGGTGGATACTGTGCCGCCACGACCTTCACGAAGGTGTCGGGGTCCAGGGAGAATCCCAAGGTTTCAAGCCGGGCGCGAGCCAGCGCGGGCGCGAGCTTCTGGGCCGGGGGTTCCTCGGAATGCAGGGAAGCGGTCACGAGGGCGGGAGCCGGGATTGGCCCTGCACCGACGGCGCCATGGAGCATTGGTAAAAGCGCGACCGCAGTAGCAATCAGTGTCAATGGCAGAGTGAACCTCGTCGGCATGAAATCGCCCCCTCTTCCTCCTGAACCTTTTTGAACCCTCGAAACCGCGTAGAAGCGCTGAGTGTGACTTAATCCAGAAGCGGCCCCAATTCAGCCTGAGCAAAGGGTCGGAGTGCAAGATGGTGGGGCTCAGAAGAAAGCGACGGGACGTTGCTCTGTAGTTTGGCCATGCTCGGTTCCCGGATCACAGTTCAAGGTTACGCATCTAAAATGATGATGGGAACGTGCAGATTTTCACATAACGCACTGGGGGCAAAGCATCTACGCCAAAGGCGTTGAGCCCTACAGCCCAGGGTTGCGAGGAACGAGCTACC
>JAYTYG010000167.1:0-4082 GCA_043742585.1 Spartobacteria bacterium | reverse complement strand
AACCAAAAAACGAACCAACAAGAAAGAGCGTAAATTAAAACTGCCGCTTTGAGCGGCTCACAATTTCAAGCCTCCGGCTTTGCCGGAGGTATCTGACTTCCGTGGAACTTCAGATTTGCTGCGCTGTCGAGCTTTACGGTGTCTGTTAGTGAGGTCAGGTGACGCTGTCGTTAGTTGCAGTCGGGGTCTTTCGACTACGGACTCGCGGTGCTCGCCCTCCGCTCAAGATGACGGCGCTTTTCATGATGACCGCGCATTTAAAAATGAACGCGCATTTCAAGTCGCTTTTTCTCGCGCATCTCATCCCTGCGGCGTCGTAGCCTTGCGCTCCGTGGCACACTGCCTTCATCCTCACGCGCCATAAACCGATGCGCGAATATCCGACCCAGCAACTTTTGGAAGACATCGCCCAAGCGCTGACGCCGGAAGCCTTCGACGCCGCAGGCATGAAGCCTTTGGCGGACTTGGACTCGCTCAATACGTCCATGATCGAAGAACATGGGACGATCCTGGCGTGTCGCGCTGGCTGCTCCATTTGCTGCTCGCTGCGAGTGGACACGTTCGCCCACGAAATCTTCCTCATCGCACGCCACATTCGCGCCCGGTTCAGCCCGGAAGCGAGCGGCGCGCTGTTAGCCCGCTTGGGGGCCCACTCGACAAAGGTGACCCAGATGACCCCATTCGCGCATGCCACCACTAATCTCCAGTGCGCCATGTTGGTGGACGGGCGGTGCAGCGTTTACAGCGTGCGCCCACACTCCTGCCGCAGGCACCACTCCATGGACGTCGCAGCCTGTCAGTTCACCTACGATCATCCCACGGACCTGGAAACTCCGGCCGCCCATGATCGCGACCTGTTTCGGGCTTTGACGGAGGCGATGCGGCAAAATATCGAGGCCTACGCCGAGCTCGGCTACGATCACACTTTTTACGAGTTAGGGAGCGCGCTGCACGAGGCGCTCACGGACGCAGCGGCCTGGGAGCGCTGGCAGGCAAAAGAGCAGGCGTTCCTGACTGCCTCGGTGACCCCGTCTGAATAGGAGCAGGGGAGCGACGTTGACGCATTGATGACCTGGCCGCATTTCATGAGGGCCAGGTAACGCTGCGCACAGAGATTGAGAGGGTTGTGGAAGTGCTTAGCCTCACCCGCAAGGGGAGCGCCTCGCTCAGTGTCAATTGTCGGAACCTGTTAATTTTGAAGGAATTGCGTTTCTAGGCTTAACGGAGAGTCGCGGAGCAGAGAACCAAAGAGTGGCTGCATCATAGCAAATAGCCACGGGACTTTGTTTGCGTAGGTTTTTAATAAGCTGCGTTCTTTTAAAGAGGCATTCATTGCGGCGCACTGCTCCGCTGTGTTTCTCGCCCCCGTACCCACTCAAAACAGCGAGCAACCTTCGACTTCTGGCTCGCGAATTACTTCCCGATGAGGGCGTCCTTTGAGTAAATCGGGGTGTCAAACCCGGCGATGTCAGACGGCTTTATGCCCCGACGATAGCCGTTGAAGTTAAACGTGCTGGGATTGTATGGGCCCACAAAATCGATTTTGTTGTCGGGCTTGATGGCGCTTTCCAGCCCAAGGCACCACAGATGCGCGTTGATGAGCATGCGCCGAAACCCTGGATTGAGGATGTCCTCAGACGCGCCGTGGGTGGTGGTGAAGACGCGGCTCTTGGCGTTGTCCTTTTGATAGGTGCGCACCCAGGCGACGGGGAGGATGTTTTTGCTGGGATCGGCAGGATCCTCGAACTTCATGCCGTTGAGCACCTGGCCGCGTGCTAGGATGCGGCTGCCTTGAATCGGGTCAGCGTTGTAGCCCCCGCACTGCACGTGGACGTCTTTGACTCCGCGCAGAATGGGATGCGCCGACTGATCGGGGTCAAGGATCAGCCGTGAGCTCTGGCTGTGGTTGGCGCCGTAGTGGCCGACCCAGTGTTCGCCAAGAATCTGCCGGCCAAAGCCGAACTTGAAATCATCGCCAGTGTAACCGTCGTTAAGCCTTTCGTGGGTCCCCTTGAGCCCGTTGAATCCGTGGGTCGACGTGCGCAGCCCAATCACCGGGCCCCCGCGATCGAGGTAATCGGCGATGCACTTCATCTGGTCATCTTTGAATGCCTGAAAGCGCACGAACACGACCATTAGATCCGCTGTCTTGAGGGCTTCAAGGCCGCTGATGTTGCTGCTGCCGGGCGCCATCGTGCCGTCTTTGGGATCTGTCGTGACGAAGAAGCTGCACTTGAACCCGTAATCCTTGGCAAGGATGCGCGCCAACGCCGGCAGCGTTTCTTCGCCCCGGTATTCGTGATCGCCTGCGATGAAAACGATGTGCTTGCCTTTGCCCGGACCGGCCGCGCCTTCCCAGACCACGCCATTGGGGAGTGCAGGCGGAGTCGGCGCGTCAGCCGCAGAAGCTAACTGCAGCGATGCCGCAATCACCGAAACCATTAACCAGCAGAACGTTTTTAACATGGGGTTGTCTTTCTTTGCGTGTCTTGTCGTTGCCGCTGCATTCGCTAAATTTCGTCGTCCCTACCAGCCTTTCCTCGTCGCGCCAATGAATTCCGAGCGGCGCGGGATTGGCCGTTGCCGCAGCTCGCTATGGCTGAGGTAGTGCGCGGCTTTTTATGGCGCACGTCAGTTTAGAGGGGAGCGGCGGCTTGAATTATGAATTATGAAGGATGAATTATGAAGGATGAGGAGGCGGAGACTGCACGTGCCGCAGTTAATCGTGAAGGCTTGGCTTCATTCATACCTCATAATTCATCCTTCATAATTTCCCCTAACAGGCGGTTTCGGGCAGGGTGATCAGAATTCGATGAAACTCGGCCGCACTCTTTTCACCTTCACCTTGCTCTGGATCGCTCTGATCACTGGGCTCCACGGCACGCTTAATTTGCATTGGTTGGATCGCGCCAAAAGCGGCGCCGCGCCCGAAACCAAATACGGCGTGGGCTTTCTGCCGGTCACCTGCCACCTGACTTGTCCGGTCACTGACTTCATCAACAAGAACATGGAGGGGCAGAGCTTTTTTCAGCCGATGCGGTTTGCGGGATGGGCTGAATTGAAGGAGATGTTTATTGGGCGGCCCAAGGATATGCCGGCTGCGTTCATCCTCGCGCCGATGGCGATGGCGCTGCGCGAGCAGGGGGTGAAGATCAAGATTGTGCACCTTGGTCATCGCGATGGTTCTGCGGTGATGGTGCACAAGGACTCCGGTATTTTTCAAACCACAGATCTGCGCGGTAAAACCGTGGCTGTGCCTGGTCGCTACGCCAATCAGCGGCTGATTATTTATCGGGAATTAAAGAAAGCAGGGATGGCCATCGACGATATCAAGATCGTGGAAATGCCGCCGCCGGATATGCCTGCCGCGTTGCTCTCGCGCTCGGTGGACGCGATCACTTCAGGCGAACCGTTCATGGGCAAGACGGAACTCGACGGCTACGGGCGCGTGCTTTTTCAAGCCAAGGACGTATGGCCCGGGTTCATCTCCTGCGTGTTAGCTGTGCATGAGGATGCCATCCGCGATCATCGCGAGGAGATCCAGCGCTTGGTTAACGGCATCGCCGCGAGCGGCAAATGGATCGATCAAAGCATGGAGCATCGCATGGACGCAGCGCAGTTTGTTTCCACTAATTACTACAATCAAAATCCGCGTCTGCTCAGTTTCGTGCTCAGCAAACCGCCCGATCGTGTGACTTACAGCAGACTCAAACCGCTGCGGGCGGACTTCGAGGAGATCCAGAAACTGGCGGTGGAAGCCGGGATTATGAAAGGCTCAGTGAAGTTCGAGGATTACGTGGACGACACGTTTGCGCCGGAACCCGCGACGGTGAAAGCCCAAGCTTTTGAAGTAAAGAAATGAGCGAACCCATGAATTCAAGCGGCCTGCGGCGCTCCACGCTATCTGCTTTATCGGCTGTCAGCGTGGGGTTGCCGCTGGTGGTCGGACTTCTCTTTTTGTCGGCGTGGCACCTGGCGGTGCGGGTGTCAGGCACGGACATCTTCCCGACGCCGATGGAGGTTTTGCGCGGCCTGGGCGAGCTGGCCAGTCAAGGGCTGCTGTTGCGATATATTGTGGCCTC
>JAYTYG010000166.1:0-3956 GCA_043742585.1 Spartobacteria bacterium | reverse complement strand
GTTTTTACTCAGGCGAGTAACGCCTGCAAAGTCCGCCCGAACGGCAAAGGGCGCTTAAGTTGACGCGTATGCCGCAGCGGGCCAACCCTGGGCTGGAGGGCGTTATCCCGTTGGGATATTTCTTATCCCGTTGGGATATATGAGGAGCTGCTATTACAGAGAAACTTAGATGGGTAGGCCCATGGGATGTGCCCATACAAGCGAGCGTCCCATTCCTCGTTGTAGGCCATCGATATTAGTATTTCGTTTTATCATCGTAACAAATGCGCATTTGCAAATCAGGCTTGAATCCGGAGCTCTGGCGCATTGAGTTTGCGGGCTCAAAGCGCAGCGCGGAAAAAGCGTTTATGCTGTACGAATGGAAGCGGGCGCCGCGTCAATAAAGTCTCGAGCAAGACAACCAACTCGGGCTGAGCCCAGAGATCCGCCGGGGAAATCGCACACCAGATCTCGAAATCGTCACCAACGGGAGTGAACTTCGTCCGTAAATACGCGCAACGCTGGGTGAAATAGTAGGCGAGGGTGGCCGCGCGCTTTCCCTCTGCGGAAACCTCCAGCTCTCCCTTAATTGCGCGACCAATCAGTTCAAAATATTCGGCCACTGACCGGGCGCGCGACACGAATGGAAGATGCTCGTAATAACATTCTGTCCCGAGCACCACCGGTCGACCGAGCATCGAGGCCTCCATCCCCGCCGAAGAGGTAAATGGGAGCACAACTTTCGCCTCGCGCATGAGGTCGAAGCTATTGACCGGATCAGCGGCTGCTACATAGCGGACGCGCCCCGCGAGTTGCGGGTAGCGGTGTAATAAACCCGCCACGTCGTCTCGGCTACTAGTCACACGGTTGCGCTCGACCGGATGCTGACGAACACAAATTCGCGCCTCGGGATTCACCACAGCCCATTCCATGAGTTGGGTGAGCCAATGTTCAACCGAATCAAAGAGCCGCAGCCGTGATAGAGCCGCAGCATCCCAGCGAAGATTGAGCGGAACAAGTATGTTGGCGTCGCCCTGACTACTACCAGTGGCCGGCGCAAGTTGATAAGCGTGCTCGTCGGTGCCGTTGACGCGACGTTCCAGCTCCCTCGCACCTTCGCGCAGTGCAAAATCGATTTCCGCTATGTCGCCGTCACTTTCGAGGAGATCGAGCGCCATTGGTGTATCGCCGTGATGCGCCGCAATTCCAATGTGCGACAGCAACAACAGGCCAGGGCCGGAATCGAAGACGCTAAATGACCGGTTAAGCTGCTTCGCTGCGGCAAGATACGCCGCACTTACTCCATAGATGCCGCCCGGAATCAGCACCCAATCCAGCGACTCACGCCCAAGCAGCTCGAGCACTTTAGCCAAGTGGGCGCAGACCGATGCCTGCATGGCGGGACGTTCGTCGATAAAACGCTGCGCGCCGCTTTCGCCGCGCATCTTCCAAACCGCATTTTCGCGAATGATGGCGGCCGCTAGAGGTTCATCAAGGTCGCGGCCTGTAGCAGGAAGTGCAGCGACATCCACAACCTCCACGTCCTCCGGCAATAAATCGAGCGCCCGGCGGATCGCCTGGATCTCCTTTTCGTTGGCGGCGTTACCCACCAGATCGCTCGTATCCCAGAGAATCCGAATCCGACAGCCTGCGTCTCGCAACGCAAGAGCGCACTCAAGTGCGAAAAACGGCACTGCTGTTTTTACCCAGGGCGCGACTAAAACACCGACACAAGGTCCGCCTGTGGAGCGCGCCGGCCGGTCCCAAGCAGGTAAGCGTTGGCAAAAGAGGTCCGCCGTTTGCTCGAACGACAGCCGTTGAGAAGCCGGAACGTCCCGCTGGAATAGTTTTCTGAAAAGATCTGTAAAAGTCATTAATCGAGAATTGTTTTAACCAAAACCTGGTTCCCATTCCTCGGATCGATTCGGAGAAATTCAAAGCCCGCCGATTCGTAGATAGGGTAAGCGCGCGCGTTTTCCTGATCCGTTTTCAGCAAGAGCCTGGTCCAACCGTTCAACCGGCATTGCGCCTCGGCATGCGCGAGCGCCAGCCGCGCAAGCCCGTTACCGGCGAAATTTTCGGCGATGAATATTCCATACATGGGATCTGCGAATCCTTCGTCGACACCGCGCAACATATAGAAACCGGCCAACACAAAACCGTCGCCAGATTCGATCGAAATCGTAAACCAAAGATCCCGTTTTGTCCTCAAGGCCAAGCCCGCAAGCGTCTCCTCATCGAAGTCGAAGGGATGGAAAAACTGCAGGTATGCCGGCGTTGCAGCTCGCAGCATCTGGGCGACAAGCTGCGGATCAGCCTCGGTGAATGGGCGAATAAGGATATGGCGAGAAGGTTTCAAAGGCGTTCGGGAAACAAGGAGGTATGAGTCTTGGCCGCGGCAAGCGACGTGCGCACGCGCGGCAAGTTTCGATTCTGCGGGTGAACAGTTTTTCGCGCGGCCCAAGGCCCAGCCCGACCGCAAACCCGGCGACGCGGTCCTTGCGCAGACCCACCCGCAGAGCATCGCCGCCGCGCACCGGTAGGCCGTCCACCGAGGAATTCCACCGCCTGGGATTACTATCTAGAATCATGCACAGCTCAGGCGCAGGCTGCCGTCAACGAGGTTCCTGCAGCACAGGTCAGGCTTGTCCATTGTCGTGAAGCCTCTTGCACTAATAAGAATTTGTTTTCTTACGCACCGTGGCACTGCATTACGCTTTGCCGTTAATCATGGGATGATTTTAGGGGATGGGGGAAGCGGTTGAGGTGCCGCCGAGCGATCAGAACTCGAGCAGGTATTTTTCCACTTCATTGAGTTTGCCGTTCACCTGGATGCCATTGGCAAGGGGGTACAGCGGTTTGTGGGTGACAAAGGTCGCGATGTAAGCCAGGCGGTGCTGGCCGGGCTTCAAGCGGCTGCCGAGATGATAGCAGCGCGCGGTATCGATATAGAAGACCTTCTGCTTCGGCCCATAGACCAGGCAGAAGGAAGCGTTGAGGCCCGCCTTCTCCATGGTCTCATCCGCAACGCGGCCGGGAAAGAAGGTGTTGGGCACTTTGCGCGAAGGTTCCGCCGGGATGTAGGTAAAGGGGCCATTCTCGACGTCGGTGACATCGGTCAGATAGACCCAGAGCTTCAAGGTCAACGAATCATTATAGTCGAGGTGCCAGAGTTGAGACTGGCTCCACGTGTCCCCCTCGGTGCCCGTGGAAAGCAGTAGTGCTACGTTGCAGAGATACGGTACGGTGTTGTTGAAATAGGAGCAGACCAGCTTCTGCACCGCCGGCTGCAGGGCAAAGCGGACATAGATGCTGTCCAGATTCATGTCCTTTTGATCCGTGAGCTGGGTGAAAAAGGTGCGCAACTTCGGTCCGTCCACGCCCTCGTTTAGCCGAGCATCGGCCGCCGCAGTCAGCTCCGCCAGCAGGGCCGGATCGATCTCGCCGTTTCCGTCAGCATAACCGGTCGCCTTCAATTCGGAGACGACCGGCTTCAAGTTCTCCGGCAGGTCGGAGGCCATCTTGGCTCCGAGCAGAGAGCGACGACTGCTCGCCCCCGGATTGCTAACCTCGAGCAGTGCTTTACGAACAAAACGGAAAGGACTGCCTGCCGCGTAGTAATTGTCCCGGTATCGATTGAGAGTTTTTCGGAGGTTCATGAGTTTTTAGGGATGGGTTTTTCACCGCGCTGGCGCACCGCCCGGGCCGGAACGCCGACGCAAATACTATTGGCCGGCATGTTCGTCGTCACGACCGCATTTTCACCGATCTGCACTCCATCGACGATGTATGGCAGCGACAACCGATGCGGGCACGCCGTACGCCAGCTCTGCCTGATCGAAGCTCGCCTTGTTCGCCTTCATGAACTCGCCGCCGCGCTGCAAGCGGTCGCCACCGATATGGCGCGGCCAGTACACATACCAGGGCGTCGGCGCGCGAATCGGCGCGTCCATGTAGGTGATCACGCGATCCTGCCG
>JAYTYG010000165.1:0-3921 GCA_043742585.1 Spartobacteria bacterium | reverse complement strand
ATCCCGTTGGGATATAGAGGAGCAGCGATTACAGACAATTTAGATACGTATGCCCTGCTCCTTGTGTGCCTTCACATATCGTCGAAATTCTCGGTTTCGCTAGCCCCAGTATTTAGCGTGGATCAGGCACTGGTTTCATACGCGTTCCTGGCGGGGAGTTTGCTGCCGCTGCTCCTCAATGATTTAACGCTGTTGTCTTTTCTATCTGCCCGAAGTTGCGGTTCTGTGCGCCGTTCCGTTCAAATTACGGGTCGAGCCTGCGCCGGAATGATCCCTAGTGGGGCGAGGCATTTAGGAAATGGTTTTGTCTGGTGCCTTGTTAAATCGTTGCCAGTCAAGGCAAACTCCTTAGACTCCCGCACCTTCCCCTCATTGGATAGACTTTATGTACCTACTTGCAGCAACCTTTCTGGAAACTTCTGGCATTCATTTAGCCATTGGTTGTGCGGTTATCTCACTCGGATTTGCTTGGTTCTTAATCCGCACCATTGTCGCGTCTCCGGCCGGCAACGCGCGCATGAAGGAAATTGCCGGCGCTATTGAGGAAGGCGCCAAGGCTTATCTGCACCGGCAGATTCTGTCGATTAGCCGGATCGCCGCAGTGCTCTTTTTCGTGGTCGGCTATTTCAAAGATTGGCCCACGGCGCTGGGCTTCCTGCTCGGCGCAGTTTGCTCGCTGGCTGCCGGCTTCATTGGGATGCGGATCGCGGTCATGGCTAATGTGCGCACCGCGCAGGGGGCCACTATTAGTCGGCATAAGGCGATGCAGGCTGCATTCAACGGCGGCGCAGTGACGGGACTTTTGGTCGTGGGGTTGGCGCTATTGGTAATCGCTCTATTTTATCTGGTCGTCGGCAAAATTGTGCCAGCGCAGCAGATCAGCAGTCTGGTGGGAGTGGCTTTGGGTTCTTCGCTCATCAGCGTGTTCGCCCGGCTCGGCGGCGGTATCTATACAAAAGCGGCCGACGTTGGCGCGGATCTGGTGGGCAAGATCGAGAGCAATCTCGATGAGGATGATCCCCGTAATCCGGCGACGATTGCGGATAACGTGGGTGATAACGTGGGCGATTGCGCAGGCATGGCGGCCGATGTCTTTGAAACTTATGCGGTCAGTCTGATCGGCGCTGTTTTGGTCGGTTCCCTGGCGTTTAAGGGGACACAGAGTGTGATTATTTATCCCTTTGTGCTCGGGGCTATCTCGATCCTGTCTTCGTTGGCTGGCATCTATTATGTCAATATATCCAAGTCCAAGCCCGGCACCGCGCTGATGGCTGGCGTGGGTGTCAGTAGTTTGATTTCTGCTGTGATTTTTTACTTCGCCACCCACCAGCTCTTTCCTGCGGCGCTGACTGATAAGGATGGGATGGTGGTTACTTCCAATGGCCTCTTTTGTTCCGCACTGATTGGCTTGGTCATGACTGGCGTGGTCGTGCTGATTACTAATTACTATACCTCCACCGCGTATTCGCCGGTGCGCAAGATCGCCAAAGCGTCCGAGACCGGCCACGCCACTAATATCATTGCAGGCCTGGCGATCGGGCAGCATGCCACGGCGTTGCCTGTGCTTTTCATCGGCGCCGCCATTTGGGGGAGCTTCCATTTCGCCGGGCTTTACGGGATCGCGGTGGCTGTGATGAGCATGCTGTCCATGGCGGGAATTGTGATCTCGCTGGATGCGTTCGGCCCGATCACGGATAACGCCGGGGGAATCGCTGTCATGAGCGGCATGCCCAAGGAGGTGCGCGCCATCACTGATGATCTGGATGCAGTGGGCAACACGATGAAAGCTGTCACCAAAGGTTACGCGGTGGCCTCAGCTGGCCTCGCTGCGCTGGTGCTGTTCGGTTCGTATTCCTCGGAGCTCAGCGTGCATCTGCTCGAAAAATGGCAGGGTGCCAACACGGGGTTCACTCCGGAAATGCTCGCGGCCAAGACTGCGGAGATAGCGCATCAGCTTACTTTTTCGCTGAGCGATCCGCAGGTCATCATCGGCTTGTTTATCGGCGGGCTGTTGCCGTTCATGTTCGCTGCATTTAGCATGGATGCCGTGGGCAAGGCCGCCGGCGCTGTGGTGAACGAGGTGCGCCGGCAATTAAAGGAAAAACCCGGGATCTTACGCGGCGAAGACAAACCCGATTACGGCGTTTGTGTCGACATTGTCACCAAGGCCGCGTTGCGTGAAATGATTCTGCCAGCGTTGCTTCCAGTTTTGGTGGTGGTGCTCGTCGCGGCTTTGCCTGGTTTGGGCAAGGTGGTGCTGGGCGGGGTGCTGGTGGGCACGATAGTTACCGGCCTTTTTGTAGCCATCTCAATGACTTCCAGCGGCGGGGCTTGGGACAATGCCAAAAAGTATATCGAAGAAGGTAACCACGGCGGCAAGGGCTCGTCCGCGCATCAAGCTGCAGTCACTGGCGATACGGTGGGCGATCCTTATAAGGATACGTCAGGACCTGCCATTAATCCGATGATCAAGGTCGTCAATATCGTCGCGATCATCATTATCCCAATTCTGTTTTAGCCGCCATTGAGTAGCGGTTCCTGACCCGCGCACAGCAACCGCCAAAGCATTGCGCCGAGGCGGGGTGACGATCTTTTGTCACGCTATGCGTTTGTTGTTTTTTCTTAACGAGCATTTCTATGAAGGCCCTTTTCTTAACGAACGAGTTTCCCCCAACTATTTACGGCGGGGCAGGGGTGCACGTCGATTACCTCAGTCGCGAGTTATCGAAACTGATGGAAGTCGAGGCGCGCTGTTATGGCAAAGACGGGCGTGAAAAGCGCATGGATACTCCGACGCTCAAAGCCACGGAGTTCGGCCTCGATGCCAGTGCCTATACGGCCCCCAAAGCGCTGCACTCGGTCTTCGGCGCTGTGCAACGGTGCTTGGATTGGAACACCACGGCGATCGATGCCGATATCGTTCATCTGCACACGTGGTACACTCACATGGGTGGGATTTTGGCAAAGCTCAACTACGGGATTCCGCTCGTGCTTACCGTGCATTCCCTGGAGCCGCTCCGGCCCTGGAAACGCGAGCAGTTGGGAGGCGGTTATGATTTCTCCTGCTGGGTGGAAAAGACAGCTATCGAAATGGCTGATGCTGTCATAGCTGTCTCCAGCGAGACGAAGGCCGATGTGCTCCGGCTTTTCGATGTCGATCCTAATAAGGTTCATGTGATCTATAACGGCATTGATCTGGACGAATATCAGCCCGTTAAGACCACCGAAGCATTGCAGCGTTACGGGATCGATCCCAGTGTTCCTTTCGTGCTTTTTGTAGGCCGGATCACGCGCCAAAAAGGCATCGTGCATTTGGTCAATGCGATCAAATATATGGAGCCCGGTTTCCAGATCGTGCTCTGTGCCGGGGCGCCTGATACGCCCGCTATCGCCAGCGAAATGAAGGCGGCAGTCGAAGCGGCTGCGGCGAGTCGCGCGAATATTATTTGGATCGAGGAGATGGTTAATAAGGCGACCGTTTACGAGCTTTACTCGCATGCGGCGGTGTTTTGTTGCCCGTCAATTTATGAGCCTTTTGGGATCATTAACCTGGAAGCCATGGCTTGCGAAACTCCGGTGGTGGCAAGCGCGGTCGGGGGCATCAAAGAGGTGGTGCTGCCCGGCGAGACTGGGTATCTGGTGCCTTTGGCGCAGATGACTGAAAGTCCATTCGAGCCGCTTCATCCGGATCAGTTTTCCCGCGACCTGGCTGAGCGGATCAATGAGTTGATGGCTAATCCTGCCTTGCGCGAAAAGATGGGGAAAGCCGGCCGACAACGCGCCGTGGAGATGTTTTCCTGGAAGGCGATTGCGCAGCAGACTTATGACCTCTACTCGACTTTAACGCCGAGGGGCGCAGAGACGGGGCGGTAGGAGGACGCCCAATTTTGTAACGAAGAGGCGCGGAGGCGCGGAGGCGCG
>JAYTYG010000164.1:0-14949 GCA_043742585.1 Spartobacteria bacterium | reverse complement strand
TCGGTAATGTGCATATTTTTGATCCAACCGCGAAAAAACACCGCATCTGCCTGTAATGGCGGCCCTCATTTCATTCCATATGCCCTGCCCGACGGCGCCGCCGACACCAGGGAATGGCTAAATTGAATACAAAGGAATCGGAACGATTGAGCCCCAAGGAGGCGTATTTGCTGCGTTGGGTTTTGCGGTCGGCGCACTGTTAACGCGCCAATGCAATGGGGGCGCATTACTTGGGGAGGCAGAGAGCAGGATCGCGAGAGATATGCTTTATTGCATTAGTTAGAGCGGGTTTTTAAGCCGCGCCAAGTGAGGCAAGGATTTCCGACGGCCCATGGTCGACTGAATCATTCGATTCCACAGACCGTCAGCCACAAAGAAAATTGCGAGAGGAGGGATATAGTTACGATTTAGATCGAAAGGTTCGGGCGCAATTTGAATTAGAGGGAATTAGAGGGAAAAACACACCTGAGCCCTTGCCATCGCCCGAATGCCTGATTTGTTGTCCGCCCGTGCCGCTCATCCCCCCCGAGACCATCGAGCAGATCCAGACCGCCAACGACATCGTCGAGGTGATCGGGAGCTATTTCCCGCTGAAACGTGCGGCTGGCGTTTACAAGGCGCTTTGCCCGTTTCATCAGGAGCGCACTCCATCGTTCAGCGTCAATCCGCAGCGGCAGATATTCAAATGCTTCGGGTGCGGGGCGGGAGGCAGCGTGATTCGGTTTGTGATGAATTACGAGAACCTCGACTTTATCGGGGCGGCAAAAAAGTTAGCTGAACGCGCGGGCATCAAAATCATCGAAGGCGAGATGAGCGCCGAGGACAGCGCGCGCTACACCATGAGGAGGCGCCTGCTGGCGCTGCATGCGGAAGCGGCTGAGTTTTTCCACCATCAACTTTTGAAAAAGCCCTCGGCTCAAATTGCCAGGGACTATCTCAAAAGCCGAGGGATCGGCGGCGACGTGGCGAAGGGCTGGAAAATCGGGTATGCGCCGGATTCATTCGAGGCGTTTGGCGACTTCGCGCATCAGAACGGGTTCAGCCACGAGGAATTGGTCCAAAGCGGTTTGGTGAAACTGCGCGAGGAAGAACAGCCCAGAGGCGATTTCTACGATCGGTTCCGTGCCCGAGTGATGTTTCCCATCTGCAACGACACAGGAGAAGTGATCGGCTTCAGCGGCCGAGTGCTCAATGCCGAGGTGAAGGGCGCCAAATATATCAACTCTCCGGAGACGATGCTTTTTACGAAAGGCGCAGTTCTTTTCGGCTTACACCGATCCAAACGTGCGCTGATCGACAAGGGCTCGGCGATTGTCTGCGAAGGACAACTGGACTTGATCACCGCCTATGAAGCCGGGGTGCAAAACGTCATCGCCCCGCAGGGGACGGCGTTCACCGAAAAGCAGGCCCATATACTCAAGCGTTACGTGGAGGAAGTCGTCCTGTGCTTCGACTCCGATGCAGCCGGAGAGAAAGCCGCCGAACGCTCCCTCAGCTCGCTTCTGGCCGAAAACCTTGTTGTCCGGGTCGCGGCGATGCCCCCTGGCGAAGATCCCGACTCCATGATCCGCAGCCGCGGGGCGCCGGCATTTCTGGAACAAATCAATTCCGCCAAAGACTTTTTCGACTTCCAGATCGATCGTCTCACCAATGTCCCCGAGTTCAATACACCCCGAGGCAAACTTCAGGCGGCGCGGAAATTAGCCGAATCCATCAGCCTTTTGAGCGACGCGATCCTGCGCGAAACCGTGCTCAACAAAGCGACGCAAAGGCTGGAAGTATCGCAGCAAGAATTTTCACGGATGCTCAAAGAACCCAAAAAGGCCAAGAGCCCGGAGTCCCCCCAAGAGACCGTGGCCAAGGCGCACGTGAACATGGACCCGACGCTGCAACTTTTGGCGACGGTAACGCTGTGCGACGACGACGCCAGGGCCTGGGTCTTCGAGGAAACGTGGAACGAGGTGCTGGCACGCGAACCTGAAGCGGGACTATTGATCAAGATACTGGAAGGCGACTTTCAGCCGTCCAACCCGGCGTCAGTCACTGCGTTTCTGGCTACGCTGGAGGCCGAGGACGAGTCCACGATTTCTGGAATTTTGGAGGCGAAACCGCCGATCAATGCATTAACAATCGCGCATGACTGTTGGCGTGATTTAGACCGGCGCCAGACCCGGCGCCGTATGGAATCCATTCAAGCAAAACTACGTAATCCGGCGCTCTCGGTAGAGGATGTTCTGGTGTGGCAGAAACAAGTACTTGATTTACAAAAACGTCTCTCCGATATTGCGCGGCCTTTTTCTCCACCCATATGACGCCTCAGCGATCATCCGGGGACGCGGATAAATTTTCAATCTTGGGTATGCCTAAAGCCACTTCGAAATCCACAAACGCAGATAACGAGAAGTCAAACCCGAGCGATAAAAAGACTAAGCCCAAGTCACCGGCTCAGCCTGAATCCAAGAAGCCTGAATCCAAGAAGCCGGAATCCAAAAAGGCCGAGCCCAAGAGCGGTGACGCAAAAAAGGCCGAGCTCACTAAAGCCGCCAAAGCGCCGAAAGCCGAAGCCAAAGCGCCTGACAAAAAAGCCAAAGAGAGCGCCGAAAAGCCAGCCGTAAAAAAGACGACGGCCGCCGATAGTGCAGCGCCGGCAAAAAGCAGCGCGAGCATCAAGGTGCAGCCAGCTGCAGCGGCCGAGCCTACAAAGGTCTCCACGCATGTGATCAGCATCTTGGATCTGCCCGAAGTGCAGGAAAAGATCCGGGAACTCATCAAGCTGGCCAAAGAGCAGGGTTACCTCACCTTCGACGACCTCAACGAGGCGTTGCCAGATAACGTCAGCGACCCGGACGAAATGGACTCGATCATGAATCGGCTCCGGGGACTGGAGATCGATATTATTGATGCGTCCGACGTTGATCGCTTCAAGGACGGCAAAAAAGATCAGGAAGAAGAAGAGGAAGAAAAGCCCGAGGCCAAGCTCGATATCCTCGATGATCCAGTGCGGATGTATCTCAAGCAGATGGGCCAGGTGCCGCTGCTCACCCGGGAGCAGGAGGTGGAGATCTCCAAGCGCATTGAAGAAGCCGAGCTGAACGTGCAGAAATTCGTGAATCGCTTTGGCTTCATTGCCCGGGCCTACCTGGATTTGGCGCAGAAACTTGCCGAAGGCCGGGAACGCTTTGACCGGATCATTCTGGACAAGAAAATCGAGAGTCGGGAGCGTTACATGAAATTGCTGCCGAAGCTCTGCCAGAGCCTGGAAGCTGCGGCGACCAACTGCGTCAACGCCTACAAAAACTACCTCGCCAACGGAGAAAACAGCAGGGAGAGCAAATCATACCTCGATTTCGCCAAGGCCCACGCCTCCATTCAACGGATTTATCCGAAGTTCTTCTTTAAGCAAAAGGTGACCGAGGAGTTTGTGCACCTCGCTGACGAGACCCACCGGCTCATCCAGCTCCATCTCGACGAGCTTAATAAGCAGGCCAAAAGACCGCCCAAACCCGAGTCGGCGGCAAAAGTGGATCACGCGGCAAAGCTTACCGACATTCAGATGCGGACCTGGCTGAGTCCTGAAGAGTTCCTGGCCGAATACGGCGAGCTCAAGGTCTGGCTCAAGAAGGCGCTCAAAGCCAAGACCGAGATGGTCGAAGCGAACCTGCGTCTGGTGATTTCCATTGCCAAGAAATACACCAACCGCGGCCTCTCCTTTCTGGACCTTATCCAGGAAGGCAACATGGGCCTGATGAAAGCGGTCGAGAAATTCGAATACCGCCGGGGCTATAAATTTTCCACCTACGCGACATGGTGGATTCGGCAGGCAATCACCCGCTCCATCGCCGACCAGGCCCGGACGATTCGGATTCCGGTGCACATGATCGAGACGATCAACAAACTCATGCGCGTGCAGAAACAGCTCGTGCAGGATTACGGCAGGGAACCCACGCCGGAAGAAGTCGCCGACGAGATCCAGCTTCCAGTCGAGCGCGTGAGGGCAGTGCTTAAGATGGCACAGCAGCCCATCTCCCTGCAGTCGCCCGTAGGCGAAAGTGATGACACCAGCTTCGGCGATTTCATCGAAGACAAGAGCGCTGAGAATCCCAGCGACATGACCGCGATTGTTCTTCTCAAGGAGAAGATCAAAGACGTGCTCGAGTCGCTGACCGAACGCGAACGCCAAGTGCTCGAACAACGCTTCGGATTGGTGGACGGCTACAGCCGCACCCTTGAGGAAGTCGGCCGCCAATTCAAGGTGACCCGCGAACGTATCCGCCAGATCGAAGCTAAAGCCTTGCGTAAAATGCGGCATCCCACCCGTATCCGGCAGCTCGAAGGATTTCTCGAAGCGGATCAGGTATAAGTTTCAGGTCAGGCTTTTTGGCATCAGCCTGAGAGTTGCAGAGAAAAGCGCCCACCGCGCAAAAAAAGTGCAACTTCCATCCTGAACAGGGGTTTCGACCAGTAGCCACAACAGCCATGAACAACGACGAACACGACCATCTCTGGCGGCTTCTAGGCAAGGCCAAGGAACCGACTGTGTCTCCCTTCTTTGCGCGGAACGTATTGCGAGCCGTGCGCGAAGAAACCCAGGAGACAAGCGGTTTCCTGGCTTGGCTGCGCAGGGCTAAGTCTTGGCGCAGGGCCTGCCTCGGCGCGCTCGCAACGATCACCTTGCTTCTGGGTTTGCGACTTCCGCCGGCACGCCTAGGCAGCGAGCCCGTAGAACAACTCGCGGAGCTCGCCCAAACAGAGTCAGCCAGTCCCGATTACGCCGTGATCGGCCATCTCGATGAACTTCTGGCTTACGAAGAGAATTCCGTATGGCTCGACAATTCCGATTACTAATCGCCTCAGCCCTTGCGCTCGCCCACCCCGCATTCGGGCAGACTCCGGAAGCGCAAAAGCCTGAGACCCCAGTGCCCGCGAGTTCCGCTGAGGCAACTGGCACCAAACCCGAACTGGGCAACGTCAGGCCGAAGCGTGCGCTCAGTCCGGACTTTGACAATGTGAGGAAGGCGATCGACGCATTGACGCCCGAACAGCACAAGCGTTTTCAGGAGAACTTCAAACGCTGGAACGATTTGCCGCCCGGAGACAAAAAGCTTCTGAGGGAGCGCGAAGAATTTCGCAAAAACAAGATGGCAACGGATCTGGAGGCTGCGATTCGTGCGACCGGACTCGAATTCAGCAACGAGAAGCGCGAACAATTTGTGAGCCGCTACACCGAAGAGCGGCGCAAGCTCGAACAGCAAATCCAAAAAGAATTCGAAGAGCGACGGAAGCAGCGAGTCAAAGAGCTTTTGGAAAGACTCAAGGGCGAATTCGCCACGCCCGCTGGCAGCGACAAACCCGCCACTCCCGGCGCGCTCAACGTCCCCCTGCCGCCGCCCCCTGGCAATTAATGCAGCTGGACGCTCTGGCGGCAGTGACCCAATGGGTCCAATGTCAAGCCAGCTCTGACTGCCCGCCCCCCGTGCGAACTAGGCTTCCGATGGAATGACTCAAGAGCACAACCGAAGGACGCAACTTGGAGGCAACAAAGCGACATCCCCTCCCCTGCGCCGGGGCTCTTGGCAGCATGCTTGCCGGAAAGTGACAGAACGTCGCGGCCACTCTCTGTGCCTCTGCGCCTCTGCGTTACATAAATACGTCAAGGTCTTCGACATTGGGCTCCAGAACACCTTCGTCTACCGCTGGAACTTTATCCTGCGCGCGCTCTTCGGCGTGATCCCGATGCTCGGCACCCTGTTCATTTGGCGGACCATCTTCGAATCGCGCGGAGCCTCAATTGGCGGCTACGACTATCACGGGATCATCTTCTATTTCCTACTCACCCTGCTCGTGGACAACCTGGTCACGCCCACCGAGGACGAATGGCAAATCGCCGCAGACATCAGGGAAGGAAAAATCAGCGCATTTCTGATCAAACCCATCGATTACCTTGGCTACCGGCTGAGCCTGTACGGCAGCTACCGGCTCCTCTACACGCTCGTCACGGCGCCGTTCATCGTCCTGTTATTTTGGTGCCTGCGAGATTACCTGCATCTGCCGCAACAAGGCGTAAGCTGGCTGGCCTTTGGCGCCTCACTGGGGATGGCGGCGTTGATCCAATTTTTTGTGGCATACTCCGTGGCCATGCTGGCGTTTTGGATTCTGGAAATCTCGACGATCGTATTCATCATTTACTCCTTCGAATACTTTCTAAGCGGCCAGATATTCCCCCTCGACATCATGCCCGCGTGGATGCAGGGGTTCCTGCATTGGTCGCCATTCACCTACGAGATCTTCTTTCCCGTCCAAGTCTATCTCGAGCGCGTCCAAGGAGCGGAACTCCTCAGTGGCTTGGCCGTGCAGGCGGGCTGGGTGCTCTTCATGGGCGGCCTCTCGCGCGTGCTCTGGCACTTTGGCGTGCGCCGCTACCAAGCCGTTGGAGGATAATCAACCTGCCGTGAAACCGCTCCGCCGCTACCTTGAAATCTATTGGATGATGATCCGCAACTCCCTGATCCGGGAGCTGAGTTTCAAGGCCAATTTCATCCTGTGGCTGGCCGTCGAGCTCCTTTGGTTCATGGGCCAGATCGTCTTTATCGAAGTCCTCTTCCAATACGTCGACAAGATCGGCGATTGGACCAAGTGGGAAGTTGTCCTCCTGTCCGGCACCCACCAAATCATCGGCCAAATTTATCAGGCGTTTTTTTACGCCAACCTAGCAAACCTCCCCGAACTGGTGCGCACCGGCCGCCTGGATTTGATGTTGGTTTTGCCAGTCGACCCACAATTCGCCCTATCCACGCGGCAATTCGGCCTCGACAACCTGGTCAACGCCGCCGTGGGCATTGGGATCGTCGCCTTTTCGCTCCACAAACTGGGAATCGTCCCCCAGTTCCCGCAAATCGCACTCTACGCCCTCGCCATCCCCTTCAGCGTCGCCATCCATTACTCCGTCATGCTCACCTTGGCCACGATGAGCTTTTGGATCGTCCGCGCCCAAGGCCTGATCGTCGGCTATTTCAACCTCTTCAACCTGGCCCGCTATCCTGACCGCGTATTTCGCGGCCCGTTCCGGCTGATTTTCAGCTACCTGATCCCCGTCATACTCGTCGCCAATGTGCCCGCCCGCACTCTCATGCGGGCCTGGGAATCGCCCATCCACGGACTTCTCTCCCTTGCGGGGGCGTCGCTCTTCGTGCTGATCGCCAGCCGCAGGTTCCTGCAAGTGGCTCTGCGCCGATATTCAAGCGCGAGTTCGTAGGCGCACGGGAGCAGGATCGGCCCATTAAATAAATCCCGCGTAATTTCCTTTAAATCCCCTTGCGCATCCCAATCAAAGCCATTAAGTAACGCCCCTCAATTTTCCGAATCAGCCGCGTCTCTCCGACTTTTATGCCCAAGTCTCAACCTCCAAAATCGTCCACCAAATCCGCTAAGGACGAAACTGTCAAAGCCCCAAAAGCGGCTTCTGCGGCTAAACAAGCGAAATCGACCGACACCGCCGACAAAGCGGTTGACGCGATTCGGCCTTACGAAATGGGCAATCATCCCGTGGACGAGGAATCGATTTTCACGATGAAAGACGACGGCCGGGAAGCCGCCGCTGACGCGAAGCTCACCCCATTTTTACGCAAACAAAAAGAGCGCCTCATCCATCTGCGAGACAACATGCTCGACTCGATGACTGGCGTGGCGAAAGACACTTTGCGGTCCCGCGCCGAAGGCAGCGAAGCCAGCGCGTTCGGAATGCATCAAGCAGACGCCGGCAGCGATGCCTACGACCGCGACTTTGCGCTCAGCCTGCTTTCCCAGGAACAGGACGCCCTTTACGAGATCGAAGAAGCCATCAAGCGCATCGAATACGGCACCTATGGCAACTGCGAGATGAGCGGCAAGCCCATCGCCCACGCCAGGCTCGAAGCCATCCCCTTTACCCGCTACACCGTCGAGTGCCAATCCCAGCTCGAGAAGCAAAACAAAGTGTCCCGCAGCCGCGTCCCTGTCACCTCACTCTTCGGTCTTACCGAAGCGGAAGAGGCGGCCGAAAACGAAGAAGAAGAACCAGCCACAGATACCAAGGAATAGGAGCCCGCAACCATTATGGCCCAAGATTTTATCACACTCGAATGCACTGAAGCGAAAGCTGAAGGCAAACCCGCTTCGCGCTACATCTCGACGCGCAACAAGAAAAGCCCCAACACACCTACGCGGTTGGAGAAAAAGAAATACAATTGGCACCTGAAGCGACACACGCTTCACCGTGAGACCAAGTAATCCACACCCGAGGACCTCAAGACCATGCAGCCCAAGACGCCACAACGCCGCACTAATTTCCGCCGCCACAACCGCTCTATGCCGCGGCGCCGGATCGATATCGCTCTCGAAGCGATCGATTACAAGAACCCGGACATCCTCCGCAAGTTCGTCACCGAAGCCGGCAAAATCCTGCCCCGCCGCATCACCGGGATGCCCGCTCAATTCCATCGCAAGATCAACCGCGAGATCAAACGCGCCCGGTCAGTCCTCCTGATGCGCTGATTGCGCTGCGCTAGGTTCATTCTTCTAAAAGGCCGCCCCGCAAGGTGCGGCCTTTTTTGGTTTTGCTCCCCCGGCCCTTTACTTCCAGCTCGTTCCCGCTTGAAACTCCCTTCCCACACCGACCAAGGCGTGGTTGATTCTCTCACTCACCATGCCCACCGATCTACAGTTTGACACCATTGCGGAAGTCCTCGAAGACATGCGCCTCGGCCGCATGGTTATCGTCACCGACGACGCCGATCGTGAAAACGAAGGCGACCTCGTCATGGCCGCCGAAAAAATCACCCCTGAAGCCGTCAACTTCATGGCCACCCATGGCCGCGGCCTGATCTGCGCCCCCATCACCGACGAGCGCGCCGAACAACTCGGCCTGCAACGTATGGTCCTCGAGAACCGGGAAAGCTACCGCACCGACTTTACTGTGTCCGTCGACGCCACCCACGGCATCACCACTGGCATCAGCGCCTACGATCGCGCCCGCACCATCCAACTCCTGGTCGACCCGAAAACCCAGCCCATGGATCTCGTCCAACCCGGACACGTCTTCCCTCTTCGGGCCAAAGCCGGCGGAGTCTTGCGTCGCGCCGGGCACACCGAGGCCAGCATCGACCTCGCGCGCCTGGCCGGATTGGCCCCCGCCGGAGTGCTCTGCGAAATCCTCAGCCCGGACGGCACGATGGCCCGACTCCCGGAGCTCATGGAATTCCGGAAAAAGCACGGGCTCAAAATGTGCAGCATCGAAGATTTGATCGCCTACCGACGCAGCAGCGAGCGACTGATCGAGCGCGAACAAATCGTCAAACTGCCCACGGACTTCGGCGAATTCGACCTGCACATGTATCGCTCTTTGGTCGACGACAGCCATCACCTTGCCCTAGTCAAAGGCGTCATTTCCGAGGACAACGACGTCCTTGTCCGCGTGCATAGCGAATGTCTCACCGGCGACGTGTTCGGCTCCCTCCGCTGCGATTGCGGCAAACAGCTCCAATCCGCTCTCGCCCAAATCGAAGCGGCCGGCTCCGGCGTCCTCCTCTACATGCGCCAGCACGAAGGCCGTGGCATCGGACTCCCGGCAAAAATCCACGCCTACAAGCTCCAGGAACAAGGGTTCGACACAGTCGAAGCCAACGAAAAACTCGGCTTCCCCGCCGAGCTGCGCGACTACGGCATCGGCGCGCAAATCCTCTCGGACCTTGGAGTGCGCAAAATGCGGTTCCTGACCAACAACCCCAAAAAAGTCATTGGGCTGGAAGGCTACGGGTTAAAGATTGTGGAAGTGGTGCCGATCAAATCGGAGCCGAATCCGCACAACGCAAAGTATCTGGAGACCAAACGGGTAAAGATGGGGCACCTGCTTTAGTTCACGCGGCAGCGACGGCCCGTCGCGCCTCTGGAGTCTGGCTATTTCCCCATCTGTGGCAGAGAGCCGTCAGGATGACGGCTCGGGCCTGTGGGCCATTTTTGGAAATTGCCCAACCTCCAGTGGCCGCGACGTCGGGTCGCGCCTCCTGAAGCCCGGCCGCTTCAAAAGGCGGCAGAAGAACCGAAAAAGAGCGACGGGACGTCGCTGCCCTCTCAACCCGCTCGCTCTAAAGGCCTGAGGGATCGCCCACGCGGAGCCCGAGCGGGGCCGAGGACCCGGGCAGGTTCATTGCATCGCCCTCATAGCTGGCGGAGATGGAATACCAACCCGGCGCGAGCGCGTCGGTGGTCACGCTGGCCTGAAAAGCGCCATTCAAGACCACGGTGCCTATCGCCTTGGATCCGGCATAGAAGGTGACACTCCCCTTCGGCGTGCGACCCGCCACCGTCGCGGTAAATGTCACCGGCGCCTTGGGTGCGGACGGAGAGGCCCCCGTGGCCAGCACCAGCGTCGTGACCGTGGTCATTTGCGCCTCGGCTCCCACCGTCACCATGCCCGAGCCGACGAAATGCTTGTCATCTTTGATGGCCGCATACGAAGTGCTCGATCCATACGTGCCTCGCGGCAGCACCTTAGCGCCATCGACGGTCAACGCGGCGATCTGGCGCGTACCCCGATAATCCAGCTGCAACTTGGCCCCGTCGGCCAGAGTCACGGGTCCGCGGCCGACGGCCGTGGCGCTGCCAAAGGCGAGCACGCCGGCCCCGACCCGGACCGGTCCAGTGCAGGTATTGACGCCGGATAAGGTCAGCTTTTTAGCGCCTGTTTTGAGCAAACCGCCGGTGCCTGAGATATTGCCGGTAAGTTCCAAATCCCAGTTCACCTGGAACTCCGTCAACGCCACCTTATCCGTCAGCGTCGGCTCGCTGATTCCGGCGAGAACGAACTCATTGACCAGCGTGACGGGTGCTAGATTCACAAATGCCACGACGTGATCCTTGGACGCCTTGCCCCCCATCGTCACGGGGCCGGAGCCTAACGCCCACGGCCCCACGACATCCAGATAACCGGACTTGAAGATTGTCCCGCCGCTGTAAGTGCTGTTCAAGCCGCGCAGCTGCAGGCGGGTCCCCTTGTCCGCAGCGTCATACGTCTTAGTCAGGCTGCCCGGACCGCTGATGTCACCTTTCAGTTGCAGGGCGATGTTGTTGTAGGTTTGGGAGTAGATCAGGTTGGATTCCAAGCAGAGATCGTTGGGGATTTCCGCAGCATTCGAACTGGCGACCGACATGGCCGTGGAGCCACCCGCGCCCGCGAATGTCACCAAGCCGGCGCCAAAAGCCTTGTTGCCGGCCACCGCGAGTTTTTGACCGGCGGCCAGGGTGACTTTGGTGCCACCGGTGTAATCGCTGACGGAGCCGTCGATTACGAGCGCCCGCTCGCCCGTTAGAACAAGCGCGCCGGCGCCGGTGATTCGGCAGGAGACACCCACCTCGCCCGGGCCATTGCGCGAGGTATCCATGGTATTGGTGGTGCCTGGCGCGAGCACCACGGTGACGAGCTTCTTGTCATCGGTTTGCCGGAGCGTAGTTAGCAGAGTCATCGTCCCACCCTGCATGCTCACCATGGGGCTCGTCAGTTGTTTGGCGTTGGCTAATTCGAAGGTCTTTCCAGCGGCGATGACAACCCTGTCAGATGCCGTCTCCTCCACCTTGGGCACGATAGGTTTCGCAGCGGGGCTTCCCGGCGTGACCATGACCCCCACCGTGGCCGGAGCCGAAAGGCCTTTGCCTCGGCTGAACTTGAACGTGAAGCTATCGGCCCCAGTGAAATCGGGGGCGGGCGAGTAGGTCAGGTTCGGGGGCGAACCGCGCAGCGTGCCATGCGCTGGCGCACTGGCGATGACATAGGTCAACGCCTCCACGTTGGCATAGCCGCTATTAAGGGAAATGATCTTATCGGTCCCTTTGGCCGTGGTCACGCTCTGCGCCTGCAGCACCGCCGGGCCGTTCGGTTTGGCCGCCGCATCCGGATAGAGCCACTCCTTATCGATGAGCACGCCGTTGTCCCCCGCAAATGACGGTCCGGACCACTTCAACTTCATGGCCGCCGGACCGACATTCTTATAACATTCCAGCCGCAGGTCATAGCGCTGCCCCTCCAACAGGGTCACCTCCATCCCATCGGTCCACCTGAGCGGATGCTCCTTAAACTGATGGATCACCATGGCGCCATTCACCCACAGGCGCACCCCGTCCGCGCCGAGCGTAGAAAACTGATAGGTTCCCGTCTCAGGCGCCATTACCTGCCCGGTCCAGCGCACGCTGAACGTATCGGGATCCATCGAGGGAGCCGGCGCGGTGGTGCTCCAGTCGAAGTTGAGCATTGGATCGATCCGGCTGACTTTGGGCGCCGTGAAGTCCGCATTATTGAAATACTCGCCCTTCAGCCCCGTGCCCGCCACGCCCACGATCAGGCTCACCGTGCCCGGCTTCGAGTCACAACTCCCGTTGTTCACCTTGAATGTGAAGTGGTCGGTGCCACGGTAATTGGCCGCCGGCGTATAAGTCACCTTGGGCGGTGTCCCCGCTAGCGTGCCGTGCGCGGGCGGGGTCACGATGGTATAACTCAACGCGACTCCGGTGCCGGCCTCTCCAGAAAGATTGATCGGCTTGGCGCCTGCCGCCGCCACGACCTGGCTGGACGCCACTGGCAACGCCGCCACCAACGTCGGTGCGCTGGTGGCGCTTTTGATGGCCGCAACGCAGCCCGCCAACGCCGCATAATCCCCCCCACTCGGATTCCATGTGGCAAGATACTCATTCAACTTGGGCAGCGCCCAGCGGGCGGCATCGCCATAACTCTTCAGCGCGTCGAGACCGGGACCACGCAAACCGCCGCTGCCACTCTGCTTGTAGATTTCAAGGCCTTCTTGAATGTGAAACTTTGCCATAGCACTGGCTGCGGCAACAGTTGGCGATACAGTAAACATGCGGTCGCAAGGCGCTTCTAGATTGGCGTCTTCGATTAGGTCCCCCACCAATGCCTTGACGTCCTCAAGCGTTAGCCGTTTCTCAACAAAATCGCTAAGCTTCGATCGCCACATGCCTGCGGGCTGTTTGATCCCGGCACGGATGGCAGGCCAAAGCAGCTTCTTGTCTGCCTTGATGGTTAGGTCTGCTAATTTGTCGAACAATGTCTCTGCCAGGTAGCCATTTGAGATCTGCAAAGGATCGCTCCAATTGAAGCCTTTCTCATACGGATACGTCGGCGCCACGTTGGCGACAAACGCTGCGAGCATCGCCGGAATTTGTGGCTCGAGCGCTGCGCGCTCTGACTTCAGCTCACTCAGCGCCTTGGCGGCCCGGGCGCGCACAAATAGTTCCTTGTCGGTCAGCCGCCGGACCAGCACTGGGATGGCGTCCGCGCTGCCCATGTACCCGAGCGCAGTGCAGGCCCCTTCGCGCTGATTGGAATCAGTGGGATGGTCGGCCATGGCGATGAGCTGCGGCACCAAAGCCGCACGATCCTTGATGCGCACACCGAGATCCTGTGCGGCATAACACCGCACAATAGGATCATAATCGCCCAAGCAGCTCATCAGCTTAGCCGTGGTCAGCCCGCCGGAAATCCTGGGGAATTCCCCAGCCGCGATCGCATTGCTGATCGCCTGCGGCGTAAGCCAGGTCTTCGGATTCACAGTCTTCCCTGTGATGCAGAGCTTTTTCAGCGGCATCGCACAGTGCAAGATATAGTATGCGGTCGGATTGTCATAATACTGTAAATTGGTCCAGTAATCGTCGACCTCAGCGCAGCCGAACTGTTCCGAACCGTCATACGTAAACGAGCCGTCACAGCGGCGCGCTAAGTCCCGGTGCCAGAGCACTTTCTTCTGAAATTCCGCAGCCGCAGTGGGGCCTCCCATGTTAGCCGCCAAGGCCGTCCACAGGTAGCTGAACCCCTGGCCCGAATGCCCATAGCCCTCGCCACTGAAGGCCGATATCGCCATTCGCGTATAGTATTCGGTCTGCACAGGCTTATCGCCTATGTTAGCAAACATCACTGCTGCCATGGCGTCCTTGCCGTTGCTGCCGTGGCCATGGCCACCGCCCCACCACGGCTCATGTTCCCCATACGGTATGGACCCGCGATTGACATAGTACCCGAAAAAATTTGCCGCCCGCGCAATAGCCGGATCGATCTCTGAATCCACCACGCCGGCCTTTTTCCCCAGCACAACCGATAGCTGAGCTACCAGCCCTGCGTTATTCACCGGCCCATACCAGCTGATCGACCCATGAGTCCCGCCCGCCTTCCAGCCGGCTGGCGGAGGGACACCCGAAAAACCGTGGCCGGACGTCCCGAACATGCTGGTATGTTTTGCGACAAAGAGGACGTATTCGCTGAGGCCGTGAAACACCTCTTTGTCGCCGGTGATCATATAGTATTCGGCAAGGAATATACTTTTATAGCAATCCCACGCCGAAGGTCCGCCGGTCGTCTCAAAGTCAAGCGTCGGGGGCGCAATCGATCGTGCGTAAGCCTGCAGCGTAGGCAGGTATTCGGGGTTGCCGGTGGCCAGCAGGGCCAACGCGCTGATCGCACCCCGCCCAGCTCGGGAATCTCCCCAGCCATCCTTTAATATCTGTTTGTGAAGATTCTTCGCCGCAGTGTCCAAGATCAGCGCGGTCTTGGGACAATTGTAGGGTGCCGTCGCGCTATAGCTCCCCATCTTCGGTAGGGTGAGACTCACCGTGCTCGTTACCCCGGCACGCCACCGCAGGATCGACAGATTATTGGGCCCAGCGGTCTTCTCCGCTTCAGTGATGGCATTGGCAAAAGACTTCCGGGCATCACTGGCAAAAGGTTTGCCGTTCACGCCCACAATGACGTCGTTGACCGCAAATACCCCGGCGCTCGATGCCGGCGTGTTGGCTCCGATATGGGTAACCAGTATCTGGTAGGGAGCGAACGCAGTCTGGTCGTCGATCAGCCCCCAGTGCACATACTCATTGGTCCAGGTTCTTGGCAGGTCGTTAGGCCAGGTGTGGTAGATC
>JAYTYG010000163.1:0-3645 GCA_043742585.1 Spartobacteria bacterium | reverse complement strand
GATGCTGCTTGGGCAGCGGATCCACAAAGGTGCGGCACGCAAAGAACGCCAGGAGCAAGCCGCAAGCGAGCACGAGTGCGCCAGCGAGTGCGCCCTCACGGCTTGTAAAAAGTCGCCGCTTCATAGACTAAGCGCGAATGCCCACGTCCATCCCCCCGCTCAACGTCCTTCGAGCAATTGACGCGTCTGGGCTTGCGTGGACTCAAGAACGTTGAGCGACCGCAGGACACCTTTCTTATCCAGCAGCCAGGCAGTCGGCAGCGAGTTAATCCCAAACGCCCGAATCAGTGGGCTTTCCCAGCCTTTGGCGTCGCAACCCACCGGCCAGCTTACCGCTTTTTCCTTGAGCACAGCCTGCAACGGCTCGGTCTTCACATCCAGGCTCAGCGCCACCACTCGCACTGAGTCCGGTGGAAATGCGGCGAGGGATTTTTTAAGAGTATCCAGCGCGTCCAAGGACGGCTGGGACCAGCGGGCAAAAAAAAGAACCCACACGACTTTTCCACGGTAAGCCACGACGTCAAAGGGTTTGCCATCCAGGGTGGTGAAGCTCAGAGCCACAGGGTGCCCGAGCAGATCCAGGCGCTTGAGATCGTCCGCGATGCGCCCTCGCAACTGTGCATCGCTCGTTACCCGCTCCGCCTCCATCAGCAGCCCCCTCATCGTCTTCGGCTTCAGCTCAAAAAGCGTCGCCACCTCCGCCAGTAACCCCCCAATCCGGCGATCATTCGGATGCGCTTTTTGAAAAAGCCGCGTCAGATCCAGCAGTCGTTCGCCACTCTCCGGGGTCGGCCCGCGCATGGTGCGCATGAAGAGGGTGAGCTTGGCGAAATCCACCTCCGTGCGCTGCTCCGGGGAAGCTCCCACGGCGAGCTGATCCAGCAGCAGGCGACCTTCCTCCACCGCTTTGAGATTCCCCTGCACGTCGCCCCGGATCTGGAGCAGCCTGGCCAGCCGGAGTCGGGCTTCGAAAACGTGCCCGTCCTCGGCGTGCTGGGCCAAAAAGCTGCGCAGTGCGACCTCCTGTTTATCCAAATGCATGAGCGCTGCCGCACGCGCTTCCACGGCGGTTTTGGGGGGAGTTTGGGGTCCGCCATCCAATGCGACCATGTCCGCCCAATCCTCGTCGGCACTGCCCGCCCAGGCCTGCGGCAGCAGTCCACAAGCGACTAAAACGCCTAGAAAAGTCCAACACAGAAAGCGCGCAAACAAAGGACGTCGAGATAGCATGCTATTGAGGGGAAAAGCCGAAGGGTGTCCGCAGGGCGCGCGAAAAGCGCACAGATGCAGCGAGCCGCTGCGGAGCACACCGGCAAGCGACTACTTTTTGGTGATTTTTTCGAGCTCAGCGATGAAAGCGGCGGGACCACCGGGCGTGTAACCAAGTTTACCAATCTCCTCTCCTTCAGAATTAAACACGAGGACAGTCGGATAACCTTCGACTTTGTATTTCTGGCCGAGCGCCTCGTTTTTCTCCTGAGCCGCTTTGGGCAGCGGCTTGCCCTGCGGGAAATCAACCACGACCAATGAGAGATTTTTCTTGGCGTAACGCTTAAAGGCCGCGGTGGAAAAGATTTCCTTATCGAGCTTCATGCACCAGGAGCACCAGTCCGACCCGGTGAAGTCCACGAGTGCAATTTTCTTTTCTGCCTTGGCCGTGGCCAAGCCTTTGTCGAAATCGGCAGTCCAACCGTCTTTGGCAAAAGACGAACCGCTAAGAGCCAAGAGCGTTAGGAGAACCGGGATGGGATTTTTCATAAGGGCCCGAAGCGTAAATCCAAACGCTGGCTTTGTCCTTCTTTCTTCTATGATCCGCAGAAACGACGGGCGCGGCTGTGGGAAAGTGACGGAACGTCGCTGCCACCCATTTCGCTACGGGCGATTACGGGAAACAATCTCGCTACGGGCGATTACTGGGGACAATCGTCGCATAAACAGGCCTATGATCACTGGCTTGATTCCAGTAATCGGAACGGTAAACGCCTGATTGCTCAAGCCGCACTTGGCGCAGCAGACTCGCGCTCGCCAGTATATAGTCGATCCGCGAATAAAGATCCGCCGCGCGCCAATAATGGGTCCAGCGGTCACCCACGCTGTCCTTCAACCACAGGTCGGCCATGTAACCGGGCGCCCCGCGCACGCCGCTGATTTCATGGAAAGTGGGTTCATTTTTCAGGTCATTGAAATCTCCGTAGCAGAGCAGGTTGAGAGTCGGTTCAGCCACGAGGATCGCATTCAAATGGGCCCGCAAAAGATGCGCTTCATTCCGGCGTAGCAGCGCTTCACCTTGGGGCGCGCCCAGCTTGGACTTGAGATGCGCCCCAACCAGCCGCAGCTGATATTCGCCGTTGACCTGCACAGTGACGTCCAAAAAGCCGCGCCGGACTTTTTCCGGGATTCCGTTGAGCGGGAAGGAAAGGTCGCGCACGGAATTCCGGGCGACAATCGGGAACCGGCTCAGGAGGACGAGATGCCGATCGGGGTCGGGGCCATCGACATATTCGGAGTCGATATAGCCCAGGCCGGCGGCTTTGAGGCGCGCTTGAAAATCCTGGAAACGTTCAGGCGACCCCATTTCAGCAACGCCGAGAATGTCGGGGCTGATGTCTTTAATAATGCGGATGAGCGCTGTGATCTCAGCCTCCGACTTTGGCTTGGCACGGCGGACGCCCTGTGCGTGTTGGTCTTCGCCTACATAGTTTTCGACGTTGTATTGGCAGACGACAATTGGGCGGATCTGCCGGCGATCAGCCGGCCCGGCGGAAGCGAAAACCCAGAGCAGGCAACCCAGAGCGAAGAGAAGACGACGGTTCATGACAAGATTGCTCCCTCCAAAAAGACCCGCCCGCAAGCCCCCTTGAAACAGAACGGGCTCGCCCATACAGGCGAGCCCAAATTCTTAACCGCAATGTTAACCGCGCACTTTAAAGCCACCCGGAAAATCCGTGGCTCCGCGCGCCTTTAAACGTGAGGATTATGTTCCTGCCGATCCTGCGGGACTTCCACCTTCGGCATTTCAGTTCGGTGGGTTTCAGACTTGGTCTCTTCTATCTTCGGCGCTTCGGAGGAAACTGGCCGTGTCACTTCGCGCTCAAACTCGTCTTTAGCTCTGCTGAACTCCTTCACGGCCTGGCCCATCCCCCGTGCCAGCTCCGGCAATTTCTTGGCCCCGAACAGAAGGAGGACGATTAAAAGGATAACAACCAAGTCAGGTCCGCCGAGATTTAGAAGGGATGCGAGCGTGTTCATAGCAGTAAATAACAGGGGCAATCGTAAACCCCTCAACTAACACCCAAAAGGGGAAGTTGCAACGGACATTCTCAACCAGGAGCAGCGCCGGGCGCAGCTCCGATTCACTACAAACTCAGCTCAAAAGGCGCCCGTATTATAACTCCGCACGCGGTAAGAAATGGCACATTTCCCTGGATCGTGGAGCAGGCGGGACGCCGCCCAGGGATTACGGTCGCTCTTCTTTCATCACTCATCCTTCCTAATTCCATAAAACTCCCTTAGGCGCGTAAAGGCACGGAGATGCGCCCTCTTTAGTTCCACTTTGTTAAGTGGGGTAACAGGAAGAGGAAGTGACAGGGTGAGCCTGCGAATTCTCATCATTCATACTTCATAACTTCCCCCTCGACCGGCCCG
>JAYTYG010000162.1:0-16094 GCA_043742585.1 Spartobacteria bacterium | reverse complement strand
TGTAATTGCAGGTCCTCATATATCCCAACGGGATTACGTCCTCCAGCCCAGGGTTGGCCCGCTGCGGGCCTACCCTGGGAACTAAACCAGAGCGGATCGGACCGCAACGCGGTTCCGCCAAAGGACGATCTTGGGCGCAACCCACGCTGGGGTTGGATTCTCTTTTTCGCCGGTTCCCAAGGTAGCTCGTTCCTCGCAACCCTGGGTTGTATGGCGTAACGCCTTTGGGGTAAATACCTTGCCAGCATCGGCTTACGCGAATATCTGCACTTTCCAATGATCATTTTAGATGCGTAAGCCCTGCCTGTCCCTGCCTTGATATAGATCAATGCAGCGCTACAATTTCGAGTTCGGCTCTTCATGAGAAAGAAGCAGCCGACCCACAACATCTGCGGCGCTATAAGACGTGTTTCCGGCCTCAATAAAGCCCGAGATTAAACCAATATCTTCTCCCGCCGTTATCAATGCTATCTCTGCAGTCCCGTTCGGCTGGATTTGCCCCAAGCCGATCGTCGCGGTCAATCCATTGCAAATGCACTTGCGGCCCACCGTCTCGGCGAGTGTCCCGCCCTTGCGTATATAGTCCTCAACGGGCTCGCCAGGGCAGCGGTAGCCGACTGTCCCATCCGGGCGCCGATAACTCCGCCGCAAATATCCCATGTCACAAGTTCGGGTCCGCTCCTGATAGATGTCGGGATCCGAGGCTGTGCCTGCCATCCGTAACACCTTCAAGGGAAAACCTGTCGGCGAGGCCAGCGGATCGGTGAAGACTGCGGCTTGATTCCGGCGACTGAGTTCCAGCGCCTTCGCTTTAAGCTCCGGGCGGATTCCGGATTCCTCGCAAAAGGCAAATGCCGTGCCCACCTGTATTCCGGATGCGCCAAGCCGGACCGCCTCATTGAGCATGCCCGGTCGACCGTAAGCCCCGGCCAGCCAAAACGGCAACCCGAGTGCTCGGATCTTCTCAATTTCGGGCTGGTCGCGCGGCCCGTAAATAGGCTCGCCCCCGGCAGTGAGATGCAGCGGCCCGCGAGGCGGCGCGTTGTGCCCACCGGCAGCGGCGCCCTCGACAACGAAGCCGTCTACCCTGCCACTGGACTTGCGGGCGAGTGTGGCGGCGAGCACCGAGGAACTGACAATGGAGAAGAATCCCGGACGCTGAAGCTCAGGCGGCGTCTGTTGAAGGAACGCCTGGGGATCGAACGTGGAAACATACTGTTCATCGGCGAGGGCACCCGCCACATCGACATTGAGCTCCGTGGGCTCTCCGCGGGCCAAGCGGTCGAGTGCGCCGGGAATGGCCTTGGGAATCCCGGCTCCCATCAAGACGTAATCCACACCTGCCAGCATTGCTCCATATAGCGAAGCGAGCGTCGGTAGCTGTATTTTTTCAAGCAGGTTCAGACCAATCACCCCAGCGTGCCCTTCCTTGGCCAAGAAGACCTCCGCGAAATTGGCCACGACAGTAAGGTCCAGGAGACTTCTGGAGAAGTCCAAGTTAGGCAACGCATTGAGCATAAACGCTGTCCCCGCCTGCTTGCTTTCGGGTATGAAGTAGCGCTGCAAAACCCGGGCGGCAATCGCCGGAATCGGGAAACTTTGAAGGGCACGGCGCAGATGTCCATCGCAGTCGCCTAACTGCAATCGACGTGAAAATACCGTGGCTAAAGCTGTGCCAGCCACAACGCCCAGTTGTCCGGTTATTGACACCGCTTTGGCCAGAGGCCAACCCGATACACCGACGCCCATGCCTCCTTGGATGATCTGAAAATTAGTCATGATTTAGCTGTGTAAACTTAGTGGCTCTCCGCAAAATTTGCTGCCGATGTAATACCGTTCAGTGTCTCCCGCGATGCCGCTGGCCCGCTTGTAAATTGCTCCACCATGCCCGCCAACGCCCGGATCCATTGGGGATGGTCATTTAGACAGGGAATCAGCGTGATCGCATCGCCGCCCGCCTGCTTGAATGATTCCGCGCCGCGCATCCCAATCTCCTCAATCGTCTCCAGGCAGTCAGACACAAACGCCGGACAAATCACCAGCAACCGCTTGATCCCGGCTTTCGCGAGCCGCTCGATCTCTTTATCTGTATATGGACTCATCCACGGATCCCGGCCAAGCCGCGACTGAAATGCCACTGAATGTTTACCCTCGGCAATCCCCGTTTCCTGGGCAAACGCACGCATAGTTTTCAAACACTGCGCCCGATAACATGTGTCTTGGGCCGGACTCGGTGTTTCGCAGCAGTGACTCACTTTCATGCAGTGCGTGCAGGATTTGTCGGACTTTTTCAGATGCCGCTCCGGCAAGCCGTGGAAGCTAAATAGTAAATGATCAAACGGCTCGTCCAAATAGTCTGCGGCGCTAGCTGTTAGTGCGTTGATATAGTCCGGTGAATCGTAATAGGGCGCCTGCACCTGTACTCGCATGGCTGGGGCGATCTGCATCGCCAACTCCTGCACCCGCACCACTGCCGTTTCGTAACTCGACATGGCGTAATGGGGAAACAAGGGAATCAACAGAAGTTCTTCCACCTCCTGCTCCGCTAATCGCTCTATCGCCGATTGAATGGAGGGATTCTGATAGCGCATGGCCAACTCGACGGGCAGATCCGTCTGGGCTTGCAAGGCCGCTTGCACCAAACGGCTGTTCACCACCAGCGGCGATCCGTCCTTGGTCCAAATCGACCGATACGCTTCCGCGGAGGCATGCGGGCGTTTTGGTAATATAGCAAAATGCACAATGCCAAATCGAATGGGCCAAGGCGCATCTATGACCCGCCCGTCCATGAGAAATTCCCGTAAATAACGCCGCACATCGGGCGCGGCAGGCGAATCAGGGGAGCCGAGGTTAACTAGTAGAACCGCTTGTTTTTTCATGGATGTACGGCTGCGGAGTGACAGCACGGGGAGCCAGATATGCCGCCCGATTCCGGGTTATCTATATATCTGCCGATCTTGAGAGCTGCGCCGGCGCCCGCGACAATGGAGTTGCTTAAAGAAATGCCGTCCCTGAAATGGCCCGCAAAATAGAGGCCTGGAAAGTCCGATTCCACCTTGTTCATGAAGGTTTTGAAGCGACCAAAGCCCAGCTCGTATTGAGGAATGGCTTTCGGGATATAGGTGTGGTGCACGAATGCCGGTTGTCCTCGGACCCCGAGAATTTCGGGAAGATCCTGCATGGCAGCTGTCACCGCTGAATCTGTGTTTCCGGAGGCGAGCGTCGGCGAGCGCATTCCACCGAGGTAACAAGACAGGGTGACATAGCCTTTGGGCGCCCGCCCGGCAAAGAGCGACGATGAGAAGACGACTCCGAGAAGATGCCGACGTTCCACCTCGGGAATGAGCACGCCAAAGCCATTCATCGGATGCGCCACGTCCTCGCGCCGGAAACCGAGCACGAGGCTGGATATTGGCGCGTATGGGATGGACCGGAGCAATTCGAGGGAAGCGGAGGACGCACCCCGATCAATCGCGATGTCGGCCAACTTGTGCGCCGGAGCGCAGAGCAGGACTGCGGAATGAGAGCGGGCAACGCCGCCCGCCGCCAAGGATACCTCCCAGCCCTGCGCATTGCGTCGAATGGCGCTCGCCACCGAGCGTAGCTCCACGCAATCGCGCAGGCGCTCATGCAGAGCCTCAGTTAACGTTTGCAGGCCGCGCTTAAATGAAAACTTCGGCGCCGATTGCGTGGACACCTCGCCCCGTTGCCGCCGCTCGCGCGCCCCTAAAAGCTGCCCCAAGAACAAAGAACCGTATCGCTGTTCCACGGCGCGCAACTTGGGGAAAGCGTGCTCGACAGACAGCCGGGCCGGATCGCCTGCGTAGATTCCGCCCACCATGGGATTGATCGCATAATCCAAGAACTCGCTCCCCAGTCGTCGTGCAACAAAGGACGCCACGCTCTCCGCTGGAAAGTCTGGCGCCTGGCGCACCAACACTTCGCAGGGAATTCGAAGTTTGGCCGAGCATGAGAATAGACGGCTTTTTATAAATCCCAACAACGAATCCGGGACGGGCGTAGGCACTCCATCGCGAAGGACGTATCGGTGATGAGCCGCCGGATCGGAATAGACCCGGTCCGACTCCAATCCAAGATCGCTGATCAAGGAACCGATCAGCTCTGAGGTTTCCAGAATCGTATTGGGACCGTTTTCTGCCAGAAACCCGTCCTGCGCGATGGTTTGAATCACGCCGCCCACGCGGGCCGACGCCTCGTAGATTTTCACAGGAATTCCCACGTCCCTGAGCCGATACGCTGCAGTCAGGCCTGTGATGCCGCCGCCAATGATTGCCACGGATTTCATATGGTTTTTGAAAACATGCGACCAACCGCCTGTGGCATATACGCATCGAAACGCATCGCTAAGTTTCGAATAAATAGACGAGTGAATTCTGTCGCCTCCAAGCCAAGCTCACTGCGTATGATCAAGCCGTCAGCCTCGAAGTCTGCAAGCGATGCGAGCTCGCGCGAGAAGTGATCGGCAAAATCCACGCCGAGCTCCAGCGACATTGCCTCGAAGTTCAGTGAGAGATCGCACATCAAGCGCATGATCGTCTTGCGCCGCAGCTGATCCTCCGCGTTTAGAATATAGCCACGAGCCAGTGGAAATGCACCGGCATCAAGCGCCGCGTAATAGCGGGGCAACTCCTTGTCATTCTGCCAATAGACATGATCGATCTGCGAGATCGCGGACATTCCAAACGAATAGATATCTGTCCCGCTCCGCGTGCTATAGCCTTGGAAATTTCGATGCAATCGCTTGGTCCGCTGCGCTACAGCCAGCTCATCCACAGGCTTCGCGAAATGATCCATTCCTATATAGACAAAGGCGTCGTGCGCGGTGAGCGTCTCAATCACTAACTTCAGGATCTCAAGCTTCTCTTCCGCTGATGGCAGCGCGTCTTCCAGGATCTTTTGCGCAGGTTTGATCCAAGGCACGTGCGCATAGCTGAATACCGCGAGCCGATCGGGCTGCAATTCCTGCACGATCTCTAGTGTGCGGGAAAAGGACTGCATTGTCTGGTAAGGCAGCCCGTAAATGAGATCGATGTTCACTGACCCAAATCCGTTCCCTCGCAGCCACTGCACCGCCTCCTCTGTCTGGCCCCGGGGCTGAAATCGATGCACCGCCAACTGCACCTTCGGATCAAAATCCTGCACGCCTAACGACGCCCGGTTGAACCCTGCTTCGCGCAGCGCCACTACGTGATCGAGCGTCAATCGGCGCGGGTCGATCTCCACGCCGCCTTCCACATCGCTCGCCACATGGAACCGCGCACGCACCATTTGACCCAACCGGCGAAGCTCATCAGGAGTCAGAAAAGTCGGGGTGCCGCCGCCGAGATGCATCTGGACCACAGTGCGATTTGGATTAATGACGGCTGCCATCTGATCCAGTTCCTTTTCGAGATAGTCGAGATAGACAGCTCCCTGCGAACGCTGGGTAGTGATGACGGTGGTGCAGCCGCAATACCAGCAAAGCGACTCGCAAAACGGGATATGGAAATAGAGGGAGAGATCGCGTTCGCCCTTATTGTTCTCAATCAATTCGTGGGCGAGATTAGGCCAGGTTAATTGTTCGCTAAATTGGGTGGCCGGCGGATACGAGGTATAGCGCGGACCTGGGACGTTGTACTTTCGGACGAGATCCAGATTAACGTCGAGTTTAGACATGGAAATTGCGCACGGTGCTAACGACGCTTGCTATATTTTCGAGTGGAGTAGCCGGAGGAACTCCGTGTCCGAGATTGAATATATATCCGGGCCGATCACGCATTTTATCGAGTAGTTCATTGGTTGCCGTGCTCAACTCCGAAGGAGTGCAATGAATGAGTAACTCGGGATCCAGATTGCCCTGGATAGCCACGCTGCGGGGAAATCGGGCGCGGGCCTCGCGTAAATCATACCCGGTATCAATGCTAATTACATCGGCCCCAAGCCCATGCAGTGTGGCCCAGTCTCGCGTGCCTTTGGAGAAAACCATGACCGGGACTTTGCCTCCGAGTCCGGCCACCACGCGTTGCATCCATTGGCCCGAGGCCGCAGCGAACAGTTCCCTCGGTATCAGCCCGCCATGACTATCAAATATTTGCACCGCATCGACGCCCGCCCGGATTTGCTGTCGCAGAAATTCGGTGACGGCAAGCGCGAGCTTTTCAAGTAGCATAAAGAGCAAAGCCGGATCGCTCCGGAGTAAGTGCAAACTCTGGATGGGAGTTTTGGTGCTGTTCCCTTCCAACATAAAGTTAGCTAGCGTCCATGGTGATCCGGCGAAACCTAACAATGCGGTTCTGCCTCCAAGCTGTGGCTTGATGATGGCAAGCGCCTCGGAAACGTAACTCAATCGATCCTCGATGGCGTGAACGCTCAACGCTTTAATCTCCGCCGCTGTGCGCAGCGTATATTCCATTTCGATGCCCCCTGTATCCCTGAAATGGTAGCCCTGTCCGAGGGCTTCCGGCACCACAAGGATATCGCTAAAAAGTATTGCTGCATCAAATCCAAACCGGCGAATCGGCTGTAACGTAACCTCCGCTGCAAGTTCCGGGGTGCGCACGAGCTCAAGGAACGTATATTTTTCTTTTAACGCCCTGTATTCCGGCAGGCAGCGGCCCGCCTGGCGCATCATCCAGATCGGGGGCCGGTCGACTGGGCGACATGCGGCGGCATCCAGGAAGCGTTTCCGGCTGTTCATTTTACGAGGCGGCGCATTGAGATTTCCGGAGGCCAGTTTCACATGGCCTAGTTCAGCACTCCGGCCCAGCGTTGACGTGTTTGTATTCATCATAAGAACGGATTTCGTGGAGTTAGATGCGGCGCCGCCCAGCTATGGTGATCGCTCTCGATGTGGCTGCTTCCGTGCCCCAGCGACTGACTTCATTGTTATCCTGAATCCGCAGGACAAGGCCAATCAGCCTGTGCTGGTTTTCTGCATTCCGTGCCCGATCAATCATCATGTGGCGATCGTGATTCGCGGATGTCTGACCGTCCTTGATCTAAATCAAATAGTTGGAAGTTCAAGGGCGCGCCGTGTTCCGCGAACGTGCGCTGCGGTTGAGGATTTACGCCAACTGTCTCCGCGACAGCTTGGGAAATCGTCAAACGCCAGACTGGAGGTTGTCAGAGTTTCGATGTTTAAGTGCCTGCAAATAGCGCTCTTACACGACATGTGGCGTCTTCCGGAACCCGAAGCCGCCCACAGATTTTGCTGAGCAGGCATTCTTTCATGCATAACTTATCGACCATTGCAGTGATGTTCTTCTATTGAGAACTCGGCCTCTTTCTTAAATTCAGGCTCTTCGCCGTTTGGAGTGGGTGAACGGCTTCTGCTGTTGAGAGCGGAGGAGACTGTCGATGAACGTAATGCCTAGCACACTCTGCGGCTCTGCGAGTTTGCGTTAAATTCACATGCGTTAAGCCGAAGTCTGAGGGACTCAGGACTTCACCTAACTCCGGAAATGATTGGCCGCAAATAACTCAGAGATCTCAGAGATTTAGGAAGTGGCAGAAGTGTTTAGCCGCACCCGAAATTTAAACGCTTCTGCAACTCCCCCAATTTCTGCGTTCTTTGCGTTCTATGCGGCTAAAGAGTTCCGGATTTAGGATAACGTCAAAATCTATATGCTGCCATATTTCTCGCGCCCCGTTGCCCACTCGAAACAGCGAGGAACCTTCAAAATTGGGTCTTCTGCGGTGGGCGGCACGGCCGGGGAGGCGCGCGCGCACGAATCAGAGGTGTAAATCCATGAAAACCATGAAACTGAAACTGATTAGATTATTGCTGGCTCCTTCGCTGATGGCTTGCGTCGCGTACGCACAGGAAACGTCGGAGGACGCCAGAACGCCCGGGGCACCGCTCGGAGCGATTGAAGTTACCACGATCACCGGGACGTCCAAGGTCACGGCTGTGGATCCCACCAATCGGACACTGACCCTGGTTAATCCCGAGGGCGCGACAAACACCTACAAGCTGGGCGATGGCGTCCGCAACTTTGATCAAATCAAAGTGGGCGACGAGGTGAAGACCACTCTGCTGGAGTCTCTGGCTGTGGCCGTCCGGGAGTCGAAGTTGCCTCCGGGCGCGACTGAAACCGACACGGTAGCTTTGGAGCCAAAGGGCGCGATGCCTGGGGTTGTGATCGCCAGGACCAAGGAGCTAACCGCGAAGATTCAGGCCGTGGACAAGACGAATCGGACCGTGACGATTGAAGGCTCTGCCGGTTTCGAGCGCCCGATCAAGGTGGGCCCCAAAGTAAATCTGGATGAGCTGCAAAAGGGCGAAGACGTGACTTTGAGAGTGACGCAGGGGATGGCAATCCGGGTCGAGAAGCCTTGAGATTCAGAGTCGGCGAGCGAGCTTGGGTGAAGCCAAGTCGGGGCTGCCTTTGGGTAGCCCCGGTTTGTCGCCCTTTGCTGCGCTGATTTGTCTGTCCCCGTCTGGCTCGCTGACTACCGTCCCGCAATGCATGTCGAAAAGCTTAAGTATTTGATTTGGGCGCAGGAGATGGAGCGGGCCGTGGGGTTTTACCGCGAAGTCTTTGACGCGGTGGTGGTGCGGCAATCCGGCGTGATGGCCGAGTTAACTATCGCTGGCGGTACGCTGGGCATTCACAGCGGCGGGGAAGGCAAGCGCACTTGGACAGGTTTGGCCTTTCAGGTCGGTGATCTTTTTGCGGCCTGCGATCTCCTTAAAGCGCTGGGTGGCTCAGTCCTCCGCCCACCGGAAGATACACCAGACGAGCCTGCGCATCTCGCGATGTGCGCCGATCCGGAGGGAAATGAGATCATGCTGACCAAGGCTCGGTCGCGATAAAGCTAGTGGCCATGGGCCTTTGCGGTAGTAGCTTCTCGAAAGGCTCGCCCCGGACCCGAAAGTCGCAGAGAACACAAGGAACACAGAGAACACAGGAAATATCTGGATTCCAATCTCTGGGATTTTTGTGATCTTTGCGGCTAACTTCCAATAGTGGCAGAGGGGTTTGGGAGATTTCTAACAACCGCTTTCCGGTGCGCGTGCGTATTTAGGTTAATTAGATTTCCGCCGAGGAGTTCGGCGAAAGAAATCTGATGGGAGATATACTGTGAATACTCAACGCTACTGTCGGATGCTTTCTTGGATTAGGTGTATCATCATGCTCTGCTTGATCTGGGTCGGATCAGGGGTTGCTCGGGCTGCCACCAATCCGATTACGCTCGAAAATGCCAAAGCTGGTAACCCCGCGAGCCAATGGGATGTGAGCGGGGCAGGGGATCCCAGTATCCAGGGATTTGCCACGCAAATCAGCGTCAATAAGGGTGAGATCGTCCGGTTCAAAATCAAGACGACCGCGACCAGCTATCGCCTGGAGATTTATCGGCTCGGTTATTATAACAACCTCGGCGCCAGGCTGATCGCCACAATTTCGCCTTCCGCGTCGCTGCCCCAGTCCCAACCTAATCCGCTCAGCGATCCGGCGACAGGTTTGTTGGACTGTGGCAATTGGGGGGAATCCGCCTCCTGGCAAGTCCCGGCGACAGCCACGTCCGGCATCTATATTGTGAAGCTTGTCCGTGCGGACAATGGCGGCGCCAGTCATATGATTTTTGTGGTCCGGGACGATCAGGGGGCGTCGGATATATTGTTCCAGACGTCGGACACGACGTGGCAGGCTTACAATAGTTATGGGGGTAATAGTCTTTATTCGGGCGCGCCTGCGGGCCGGGCCTATAAAGTGAGTTACAACCGGCCATTCAATACCCGGGCGGGCGGCACGTCGTTTGACTGGGTCTTCAATGCTGAATATCCGATGCTCCGTTGGCTCGAAGCCAATGGCTATAATGTTTCATACACAACTGGTGTCGATTCCGATGTCCACGGCAATTTGCTGGCTAGTCATCGCGTATTTCTATCCGTTGGCCATGATGAGTATTGGTCCCGGGCTCAGCGCAGTAATGTCGAGGCTGCACGCGCCGCTGGCACTCACCTCGCCTTCTTTAGCGGCAACGAAATCTTTTGGAAAACCCGCTGGGAAAACTCCATCGACGGCTCGGCCACTCCTTGCCGTACTTTAGTTTGCTATAAAGAGACCACTGCCGACGCCAAGATAGATCCTTCTCCGACCTGGACCGGGACTTGGCGTGATCCGCGGTTTAGTCCCCCGTCGGATGGCGGGCGCCCGGAGAATGGGCTGTCAGGGACGATATTTTCCGTGAATGCGTCACAGCCGACCGATCGGATAACGGTGCCGTTTGCCTACAGCTCGCATTGGTTTTGGAGCCACACCGGGGTCGACGCGCTTGCCTCAGGAGGCACCGCATCCCTCGTCAACGGGTCCTTGGGTTACGAATGGGACGAGTCACCCGACAACGGCTTTCAAGCGCCGGGCTTGCTCCATCTCTCGTCGACAACGATCAGTGGGTTGGTGCTCCTGCTCGACTACGGATCGACCTATGGCGTCGGGACCGCCACTCATAGTCTTTCTCTCTATCGGCACAGCAGCGGTGCCTTTGTTTTCGGAGCGGGTACGGTGCAATGGTCATGGGGGCTCGATAGTGTGCATGACAACGCTGTGGCCGGGGTGAGTTCAGCGATGCGGCAGGCCACGGTCAATCTCCTCGCAAAAATGCAGGCGCAGCCGGGCTCCTTGCAGTCAGGCCTTGTCGTGGGCAGTGCGTCATTGGATTCGGTGCCGCCAACTTCCAACATTCAATCCCCGACACCGGGGACCGCTGTGGGGTTCGCAACGCCAGTGACCGTCCGCGGCGTTGCCAGCGACGCCGGTGGCCGGGTTTGGTCGGTGGAAGTCTCTGCGGACGGGGGGGCGAGTTGGCACTCGGCCGTTGGCGACGTGAATTGGAGCTATTCCTGGGTGCCTTCCAACGTCGGGTCGGTGACTCTTCAGAGCCGCGCTGTTGACGACAGCGGCAACTTGGAGTCGCCTGGGCCTGGGGTCGCCATCAACGTCACTTCCACCCAGGGCAGCATTTGGCCTAGCTCAGCTTTGCCCGGTGTGCTTGATGGTGGGCCCGATAATGCGGTAGAAGTCGGTGTTAGATTTGTGTCTGATTCCGCCGGCACTATTTCGGGAGTTAGATTCTATAAAGCTCTCGCAAATACTGGTATCCACGTGGGTTCGCTCTGGTCGAGTTCCGGAACGCGCCTGGCGACGGTGACGTTTTCCGGTGAATCTGCTTCGGGTTGGCAGCAGATGAATTTCTCGACCCCGGTGGCGATCTCCGCCAACACGATCTATGTCGCGTCCTATCATACTAATGTCGGCCATTATAGCGATGACCTGAACTATTTCACGGGCAACGCGGTCAGTAACCCGCCCCTGCATTTACTGGCGGATGGCGTCAGCGGTGCCAACGGTGTCTATGCGTATGGTGCTGGCAGTGTCTTTCCGACCTTGGGTTATTTCGGCAGTAACTATTGGGTGGATGTAGCCTTTCAGTCCCGGGGGGGGGCGTCCCTCGCGTCCATAGCTGTGACGCCGTTAAATCCTGTGATTAACATAGGGGCCACTCAGCAATTTGTGGCGACGGGCAGTTACTCCGATGGCAGTATACAGGATCTCAGCAGCCAGGTGACGTGGACATCCTCAACTCCGGCCCTCGCCTCCATTACCACCGGTGGCTTGGCGACGGGCGTCGCGGTCGGCACCACGACGATCGGCGCGGGCTTGAGCGGGGTGAACGGCAGCTCGGGGCTCGCGGTTCAGTCGTCGCTGGGGGCGACTTCGCGCAGCATCTGGTCGGCTACAGCCGTCCCGAGCTTGGTGGATGGAGGGGCGGATAAATCGGTCGAGCTCGGGGTGCGGTTTCGTTCCGACGTAGCGGGTTGGATTACTGGCATCCGTTTCTACAAGGCGAGTGCGAATACAGGGACCCACGTCGGCTGTCTATGGACGACGACTGGCTCCCGATTGGCTTCAGCCACGTTTGCGGGGGAGACTGCGTCGGGCTGGCAGGAAGTGAGTTTTGCGTCGCCCGTCGCCATCAGTGCCAACACTGTCTATGTCGCCTCTTACCACGCCAGATCCGGCCATTACAGTGCCGACTCGAACTATTTTGCCACGGCTGGAGTTGATAATGCGCCGTTACACGCGCTGGCAAATGGTGCTTCTGGCGCAAATAGTGTTTACGCCTATGGCACCAATAGTTTGTTCCCGACTAAGACCTGGGTGGCTGCCAACTACTGGGTGGACGTGGTCTTTCATCCTTGAATACAGGGGACCGCAGAATGAACCAGCGCATTTAGCCGCAGAAATCGCAGAGATCGCTGAGACTGGTAATCCAGAGATTCTTTGAGCTCACTGCGTTCTCTGCGGTTGTGATTTCCGGGCAGAGCTGCCGGTGTTCCCTGCGGTTTAAATTAGTGGGCCATCCCAAGAGCGGTCACAGCGAAGTAGGCGCCCACCCCCGCCGCGACGATTCCGCTGATCCAAAATAATTTAACGCGTGTGAGGATACTGACAGTGCATAGCACCAGCCCTAATTCCACCGCCAGATGCGCCCAATCCAAACGGTCGGCTTGATGATGCGCCAGCTCGCCTTCCTCGGATTTATGTTCGGCGTGCTCGATTTGTTCCTCGGCCAATTGCTGGTAGCGTTTGGCGGTGATGAGGAGTGCCCCGAGCGTATCGTTTTCTGAGCCATCATCGGTCTTGGCCGGGAACTTGGTGGCTTCGTCGAGTTTGATGTCTTTCTCCTGGGTCTTATTCTTGGCGATATAGCTTTCCCACTTCTTTACCTCCGCGTCCCGCAATGGTTCAGTGCCGGGATTGATAGGGAAAAGTTTAGTGAAAGTAATCGCGTGATCCTGTTCCTCCATCCGGCCTTTTTTGGCCTGGAACCGGGAGAATGTGTTGCTGGCTTCCACTTTAAAGGCTGCCGATTCGGTTAAAAACCGGTTGGCATCTCCTTGTAATTGTAAAACCACGTTATGTTTGCGGTGCCCGATCAGCGCCACCGCTGCCAGCACTGCGGCAATCAGCGCCATGGTCATTCCCACTCGCGCCATGAACCGGTCCGAGCCATGTCCTCCGTGGGCAGTATGTTCAGCGTGCTCTAAATGCTCATGGATTTCGCTCATCCTATGAAGTTGGAAAATGCGAAACACCTTGGCAATGCACAATTCAAGCCCTTGTGCGCATTCGCGGCGGTCTCACTAGAAGCGGATCGGGAAGTTCGGCGGCACTTTCTGGCGTTCCTTGCCGCCAAGGGTTGGATTGGATTCGATGATGTGGTAACGGTCTTCTCCTCATTGTTGGCGAGGTTTTTCGCAAGCGTGTTGCGGTGGATGATGTGCGGCGTCTCAATCCCATCCATGGACACCCCTCGCGAACCGCGCCCTTCGCGGACGCAGCTCCGTGTCTTGGCTCTTGGCGGGAGCTGTTAGGAATTAGGAATGAAGAGAAGCTTCGGTCTTTACGGCCCCTGGGCTCTCCGAATCTTTATTCTTCATAATTCGGGCACCTTTGGAGTTGAATTTGTAAAAAATCGGAGATGCGCCCGCCCTTCGTCTCCCGCGAAAATGCCGGGTGACAAGCCCCTGACCTTTTGCCTATCGTCCTGCATGTTTCGTTGTTCGCGGATAATGGCCAATGGGCTGACTTTCTTTTGTTTATCAGCTCTGGCACTCAGCCAGTCTGCGCCTCTGAGTAAGGATGAGATGAATGCGGCGGCCCGCACCGATATTCTTTCGATCCCCAATCCGGGTGAGCTCCTGGTCGCTCTCAATAAAGTCGGAAAACTCGATTGGTCCGCCAAATTCCGCCCGCCGGTCGCCACAAATTTTTCGAGTCGCGCGCAAATGGCGCTGAACCTTGGCGGCCTGATTGCCGATGGTTACATTGCGGTGGAAGCGCAGGATGCCCAACAGGTAAAAAACATTGGCAAAGACATCGTCGCCCTAGCCAAGCCCCTGGGGGTGCAGCAGGAAATCGTCAATCGTGGGAAAAGCCTCACCGACTTTGCGTCCGAAGGAAAATGGGACGTCTTGAAAGAGGAACTGGAAGCCACTCAAAACGAGGCGAAAACCGCCATGACCGAAAACAAGGATCAGAACCTTGTGACGCTGGTGACTATTGGTGGTTGGCTGAGGGGCATTGAAGCCATCAGCAGTTACCTTTCCGAAAACTACAGCCCCGCAGGCGCGCAGTTGCTGCGTCAACCCGGCATCGTCAAATTTCTCAACGAACGACTTAACGCATTGCCAGAAAAGATCCGGGACGAATCAGTCGTGAAGAAAACCCGAGGAAAGATGCTAGAGATCGAGACGGCGATGAGTTTTGCCAAAGAGACCCCGCCAAACGCGGAAGCTGTTAAGAAGCTCAGCGCGCTCATCACCGAGCTGCTCAAAGACATCTCCCGTAAAGACTCCAAATGAAGCGCTTCCTCCTCCTTTTTCTGCTCCTAGGTTCATTCAGCGCCTTGCCCGACCAGGTCAGCGCCGCTGAAACTGATGAGTCTGCGGCCGCACATAAAACCGCCTTCGACCTGGCCGGAGCCTTCAGTAATGACGGTTTCAAGCTCCGGGACGGGCATTGGAGTGGCACCATAGAAGCCGGTAAAACCCGAGTCATTCAGGTGAATCTCTACGCCAGCAACGCCTACTGGTTCTCCGTCGGGGCCACCGCTCAAGCCAAGAAACTTAAAATCAGCATTTACGATGAGGCTGGAACCCCCCTCACAGCCGATACATTTGAGGAAGATAACAAAGCGGCGGCTGGATTTTCACCCAGCAGCAGCGGGCCATATTACATCAAAATCGAAGAACTCGACGGCCTGCCCGCCACATTTTGCCTGATTTACTCGTATAAATAAATTCATGATGGACTCCGCCAAAACAACAGAGAGGCTCGGAGGTTCGGGCGTAAACCAATTCTCAATTTTCCTCGCCAACAAGGTCGGCGCACTCCGGGAAATCGTCAAACTTCTCAATGACAGGCATGTCGAGGTGTTGGCGATTAACGTGCAGGACTCAGCCGACACAGCCATCGTCCGTATTGTGGTCAGCGATCCGGAATCGGTGCAGGACACATTTCGCGTCCACGACATTCCATTCGCCGTGTGCGAACTCTGCGTGGTGGAGCTCAAGGAAGCCACCGAACTCGGCAGCTTACTCGCCGCTTTGCTACAGGCGGAGGTGAATATTTTCGGCAGTTACGCGCTCCTCACCCGGCCACGCGGGCGGGCAGCGCTGGCGTTGCATGTCGAAGACAACGAATGTGCCTGTGCAGTGCTCAGTAGCCAGGGCTTTACGATGCTCTCTCAGGCAGACATCTCCCGTTAATCAAAAGGCGGCGGTGAATTCAGGGTTTATCCGCAGCCCGACGCAGGTTAACGCAGGTTTTTCAAAAAGATTAGTGCCCTGTTAATCGGCTATTGTTGCAATTAGGGGCAAAGCCTCGCCTGAACTGGCGCGGTGGGTTGAATCCAGCTACCACTGCCGCCGGCCTGGCAGTCCCAGAACCGCGGTGGTTTCTTCAAATGAACCTCCATCCGCCAATGGCGCACAGAAAATCCCAAGATCGCTTTGGCCGGTTGATTGAGGCGGGTGGACGGCCGCGACTGGGACTTTAACTGTTGTAATGATGAATGTTGCGGATTCGGCAGTTGTCCGCTAGGCCGGAAGCGGCTCCTTCCTTCATGTTCGATAAATTTGTCCCAGTTGCCGCCTCGCGCAAAGACGCTGAGGTTCGCCCAACGGGCGGGTACGAGGAAACGCTCGGCTTCGCTGTTGCACTTTCGCTCGCGGCTCATAATCTCGCCCGCCGATGAACACCACCCTGCGCGTAGCACCCACACTGCACGGGGGTAGGCGATTTATGGTGTGTAAAACATCGGTTTTTTGGGGGCCGTCCCTCGCCACTCTTGGAAATGTCCGGCGCTGAGGCATTGCTGCTGGCTCTGGTGGCGGCTGGCGCTGGTTTGATTAACGCCGTTGCCGGCGGCGTACGGCCGCGAAATGTATGAGACCTGGTATTCGATGAACTCAATGGTTCAAAAAGGCTTAGATATTTCCACGGTGATCACACATAGATTTGCCGCCAATGAATGGGAAGCCGCTTTTGAACTCGCCAGATCTGGAAACTGCGGGAAAATAATTT
>JAYTYG010000161.1:0-6266 GCA_043742585.1 Spartobacteria bacterium | reverse complement strand
GCCGAACTCTTGATTGTGGTCTGGGTGCGCGAGACGAGGGTGCCGCGCAAGGATTCGTCGCGGCGCTCAACCTGGCGCTTTCCGGCCGCGTCAGTCACTACGGAGCTTGTGGTGATTGTGACTCTGGCATTGGAGACATCGCCGAATGCGGCATTTTCGTAGCCGTCTATTTTACGAGTAACAAAGGTACCAGTGCCCAGCTCGTAATTGAATTGGCTCCAAGCGCCAGTGGACGTGCGGGCTGCCTTCATACGGCCGAAAGAGACTGGATCACCCGGGTGCATATAATACTCGTAAGTTGTTGTTTTAGCGCCGGGTTCACCGAAGCCATGCACCTGTTCGAGCAAGGTCTTAAAATTGGAATTCAACCAGACGTAGGTCTCCTTAGTGCGCGAGGTTAAACGCTGTCCGAATGCAGTGAATTAAAGACAAACCCGAGCACGAAATTCGAGACAATGAGCGTTGAATTCAAGACGGAGCCTGTAAAATGGCGTTTTGGCGAGAGTTGATTGTCTTGAATACGGTGCAAACTCAGGCGAAAAGTGAGTGAAAACGTGAGATTTTCTAGATTTTTCTGCGCTGAATTCGACACATTCACCGATTTTGAATTTGAGGCACCCTACTCTCACAGAGGGAGCCATGCTCCTGTCTCAAATTCCGTGTTCATGTCTGCCTCTAATTCATTGCTCGCGGACACCCTTTACTCGCAGGGCGGCTATTTGGGGGCGTTATACTTCATCCTTCATAATTCCCCATCAGGGCTCGGCCTCAACGCGCTGGCTTCTGCGCGTGAACCGCGTAGGTTACGCCTCGATGCTTTCTTGGTTCCACGATCAGTTCCCGCTTTACCTCGCTCCCATGGCCGGGGTGACAGATACGATTTTTCGGCAGTTGTGCAAAGAGCAGGGCGCTGACGTCATGGTGACTGAGTTCGTTTCCGCTGAGGGCGTTTTTCGCCGCAATGAACGCACTTTGGAATATTTGGAGTTCGGGGAGCAGGAACGGCCTCTGGGCGTGCAGCTCTTCGGGGCCGATCCGGTGCATCTGGGCGAGGCCGCCCGCTTGATTATGGACTGGAAACAGCCCGATTTTATCGACCTGAATTTTGGGTGCCCGGTCAATAAGGTGGTTTCTAAAAACGGCGGCTCGGCTTTGTTGCGGGATTGTCCTCTTTTGGAAAAAGTCGCCCGTGCAGTGGTCCGTGCCGTCGCGCCTTATCCCGTCACGGCGAAGATGCGGATTGGCTGGAGCGCCGATCAGATCAACGCCACCACGACGGCGCGGATTCTGGAGGACGCGGGGATCCAAGCCCTGGCCGTGCATGGGCGTACCAAGGATCAGGGATACAGTGGGGAGGCCAACTGGGACGTGATTGCCGAGGTGGCGCAGGCAGTGCAGATGCCGATCATTGGCAACGGCGATATTCAGGGGGCGAAAGATTACGAGCGCCGTAAACAGAGCGGTGTGCGGGGGTTGATGATCGGTCGCGCAGCGATGAGTGCGCCTTGGATTTTTGCCGAGATCAAACATTACGTGGCCACCGGCGAGTTTCTCCCGGCTCCCGCGTTGACGCTGCAATGGGATCATATACGCAGGCACTGTCAAATGGCGGTGGCTCGGCGCGGCGACGAGTTGCACACGATGGCTTCCATGCGCGCCAGGTTGATGGCTTATTCCCGCGGGATGCCAGAAGCCAAAGCGCTCCGGGGTCGCTTTTCACATGTGTCGAGCCTGGGGCAATTGGAGGATATTGCTGCGGAAAACATTCGAAACGCGGAGGCGCAGGAGCCCGGGGTGGCAGGAGTGGCCGCTGGTGAGGGAATGCCGGAATAGAACCAAAGACGATGACTGAAGAAATCAAATACAAGATTGGCAATGAGAAGCTGCTGAAAGTCACCGATAACGCCGGCACGAAGCTCACTTCGTTGCTGACCAAGCAGGGCCGTCCCAATGGGGCCTTGCGCGTGGCTGTGATCGGCGGGGGCTGTTCCGGGCTGCAATATAAGATGGATTTGGTGGATGGCCCGGCGCATCGCGACATCATTGTGGCGTCGGCCGGAGTGCGAGTGGTTATCGATCCCAAGAGCGCCTTGTTCGTGAGTGGGTCGCTTCTGGATTACAGCGATGATTTGCAAAAAGGTGGGTTCAAGGTCACCAACCCCAACGCCGTGGCGCACTGCTCCTGCGGGGAAAGTTTCTCGGCCTGATTAAATGTGGGGCGCGCATTGCATCCGTAGATGCGGGTGAAAGGGTTTGCGCCTTGCGGGTGTTGGGCTAGGTTGTTTGCCCCATGGATTTCCAAGCCCAGATTGATGAAGACCTGAAGGCGGCAATGAAGGCGCGCGAGGTGGATCGCTTGGCCGTCATTCGCATGCTCAAAACCGCCTTGAAAAACTTGGCCATCGAGCAGGGCGGCGCCGATGCCCGCCTCGATGAGCTCAGCTCAATGGCTGTGGTGCGTAAGGAAGTGAAAAAACGCCAGGACGCAATCGAAGGCTTTGAAAAAGGTAACCGGCCCGAGTTGGCGGAGAGGGAACGATTGGAGATTGAGATTTTAAAAGGTTACCTGCCCAAGGCCATGTCCGCGGAGGAACTCGCCAGCTTGGTCGCTCGCGCAATTGCCGAAACCGGTGCAAGTTCCAAAGCGCAAATGGGGGCGGTGATGAAAGCGGCCAATGCGCTCGCGGCCGGACGCGCCGACGGCAAAGAATTGAGCGCTGCGGTGGCGGCTCTGCTCAAATGACGGCGAATAGCTGAGCCGCTTTTGCGTTCTCCGGTTTCGCGTTTATTCTTGTTCACATGGTCTCCGCTATCATCGTTGCCGCCGGTAGTTCGCGGCGCATGGGTTTTGATAAACTCTTTGCCTCGTTGGCTGGGAAACCAGTGGTGTGGCATTCTTTAAAAGCGTTTTCGGATACGCCTGAAGTTGGGGAAATTATTGTCGTCGCGCGGGAAGACCGGGTGGAAGAGTTTCAGGCGCTCTTTGAGAAACATAAGTTGCCGAAAGTCAGCAAGGTGATCGCGGGCGGGGCCGAGCGGCATCTCTCGGTATGGAAGGGCTTGCAGGCTATCGAAAGTGAAACCAGCGAGTATGTGGCGATCCACGACGGCGCGCGGCCGTTAACGACTCCAAAGCTCATTCAGGCGTGCATCGAAATGGCGCATCACCACGGGGCTGCATGTTGTGCGTCGCCCATTCCGGACACGGTGAAGCGCGCCTCCATCGAGCAGATGGTGCAGGAAAGCGTGGAGCGCACCGGGTTGTGGGCGATGCAGACTCCTCAGGTTTTCAGCAGCGGGCTGATCTTGCAGGCGTATGCGGCGTTGATGGCCAAGCATGAGATGGTGACCGATGAGGTTTCGGCGGTCCAAAAGATGGGCAAAAAGATCGCTCTTTTGAAAAATGACGATTGGAACTTCAAGATCACTTTTCCTCACGATCTGGATCTGGCGGAGCATGTGCTTTCTCTGCGGGCGAAGAAAAAATCCCTGAAGTCCCGTAAAGCTACGCTCTCAAAAATTGAGTGATTCTCCTGGTCGCTCCGCAGTTTCTTTCCGCCGGTGCGCGCATTTGGCGTTGCCCGGTCCAGTGTGCCGGCCGATAGCGTGATACTGCCTGTGCTCTGAATTTACGCTCAGATATTTTGCCCTACAGACTCCCTATCGATGGAACATGATTATCGCCTGACCAAGCTTCCCAATGGGGTTCGTATAGCATCCATAGCGATGCCGCACATGAAGAGTGTGAGTGTGGGGTTTTGGGTGGGTGTGGGGGGGCGCCACGAAACGGCGGCGCAAAGCGGGATTGCGCATTTCATTGAGCACTTGCTGTTTAAAGGGACCAAGCGGCGGAATGCGCGGCAAATCAGCGAGGCGGTGGAAGGGGTGGGCGGTTACCTGAACGCATTCACAACGGAAGATCATACTTGTTATTATGCAAAGGCCGGCGCGCAGCATCTCCCGGTGTTATGCGATGTCCTGACTGATATGTATCTCTGTAGTGCGTTTGCGGCGGCGGAGATTGATCGGGAGCGGGAGGTGATTCGCGAAGAGATCCTCATGTACAAGGATCATCCCGCCCAACATGCGGAAGAGCTTTTGACCAAAGTCATGTGGCCGGCGCATCCTCTGGGGCGTTCGCTAACCGGTAGCGTGGAGAGCATCGGAGCGTTGAAACGACCTGATTTCCGGGAGTTTCTAGCCCGCAATTATAACGGGCTCACGACCGTCGTCACTGTGGCCGGTAACATCACTCACGAGCAGGTCACGGCGGCGCTCGCTCCAAAGCTCAGCACTCTGGACCGGGGGCGGCGGCCGCGGTTTTCGAGAGCGCTGCCGCAGGAGGGGCCTGCCCGGGTGGAGGTTTTCCGCCAGGAAACAGAGCAGACCCAATTGGCCATGGGTTTTCATGCGTTCGGCCGGAGCGATGAGAGGCGGTTTGGGCTAAAGTTGTTGAGCGTGATTTTGGGTGAGAACATGAGTTCGCGCCTTTTTCAAAAGCTGCGGGAGCGGCATGGCTATTGTTACAACGTTTCGAGCGGCATGGTGACTCTGGAGGATACCGGGGCCATCCATATCAGCGCGGGCTTGGATCATTCCAAGCTCAAGAAAGCGTTGCTGATGATCATGCGCGAATTGGAAATGCTCTGTGAGCAGAAGCCCTCGAAGGTGGAGCTTAAGAAGGCCCAGGATTATACCATCGGTCAGACGTTGATGGGGCTTGAGAGCACCACCAATCAAATGATGTGGATGGGTGAAAGCCTGCTCGGCTATAGCAAAATCCTCAACCCGATCGAAATCGAGAATCGTATCTGCGCGGTTACGCCGGAAGAAATTCAGGCCGTGGCTTGCCAATGCCTGCGCCGTGGCCAGCTCGGGGTCGCCGTGGTCGGCCCGGCAGATAATGCGGAACAATTGCGCGATTGGTTGAAGTAAAGCCGCCCATAAATTTTCTGAGGGGCCAGGGTGGCAGGTTGAGCTTCCTTGGACGTTTTGCGGGACGCGGAGGGACGGCCGAGTCCAGGGCGGCGGCGGGTATGCTGCGGGCCGGGCGCGAGAGCTCCCGAAGGGCCAGTTCCGAGCCCATGAAAAATGGAGTGAACACCATCCAGAAGGGCCAATCCCAGGGCGCCAGTCCCGTGCCGAGAATGAGCCCCAATGCCACCAGCACGTAAAGCGCAGGAAGATAACAGGCGATGGCTCGTAAAGTGAGATTGCGGCGCACCCCACGATTCTCCGCGCGCGCCAGCAGGAGACCGAAAATCAGCGGTTGATATTCTGTGATGGTTTTCATGCCCGACTCCCTTCCAAAAGCGCGGTTGAGCGCTTTGATGTGGCTCTGGCTGTTGAGGCTTGCAGCGGCAGGACCTGCGCGAGTGTGCCGGAGGCGTCGAAGATTTGAATCTCGGCATCGAGCGCGTGGCCGATCTGGCGGGCGCTTTGCATGGCCTGCGCGATATTGGTTTGCACAAGGGGGGCATCCATAACCCCTTGGCAATCTAACTCGACTCCTGCGTCGTGATGGGGTGTATTGAGGACGCGGATCTGAAAGCAGAATTTGGCAGTCATGTGTTCAATTGAACATGCCTCGACTTCCAATGCAAGCTCTAGCATCGTCAGTTTTTCCCCGATGCGCACATTTCTCAAGACCGCCGCGATTGCCAGCTTTGCCTTTGCTCTCGGCGTGGCAGCAAGTTCCCGATTTTCTTTCCCCTCGCTGACGGCGGTTCCGGGGGCCTCTCGCAGCGTGCCTCAAAGCATTGAGGCGCATTTTTCCCCGAGGGGCGGCTGCACTGAGACGGTGGTGGAGGAGTTGGGGCGGGCGAAGCGGACGGTTTTTGTGCAGGCCTATTCCTTTACGTCAAAGGAGATTGCGGCGGCGTTGGTGGCTGCCGCCCGGCGCGGGGTGGCGGTGCAGGTGATCTTGGATAAGAGTCAGCGGACCGAGAAATATTCCTCCGCAGACTTTGTTTCGAGGGCGGGAATCCCCACTTATATCGATGCCAAGCATGCGATAGCGCATAACAAGATTATGGTGATAGACAGCGAGGTGGTGATCACCGGTTCGTTTAATTTCACTAAGGCGGCGGAGGGGTCTAACGCGGAGAATCTCCTGGTGATAAGCGACCCGAGGTTGGCGGAGCGTTACACTGAGAATTTCAAGAAGCATCAGGAGCACTCGGAGCTGTATTCAGAGCACTGAGGTTGTAACGCAGAGGGGGGCCAGCGACCTCCCATCGCTTTCCGGGGGGGGCCATACCGGCTAG
>JAYTYG010000160.1:0-4352 GCA_043742585.1 Spartobacteria bacterium | reverse complement strand
CCGAGTGAGTTCGATCAGGAGGCTTGGGATTTCTGGGCTGAAAAATTCCGCGCGGCCGGGCTGGACCCAGCCGTGCAGATCGTCAACGGCAATAAGAAGGACAACTTCTGGATGATGGGCGACACCGGTCCGTGCGGCCCGTGCTCGGAGTTGCACGTGGATCTGACGCCGGAAGGAGACACCCGGGGCGCCCTGGTGAACTCGGGCGACGCCCGTTGCATCGAGATCTGGAACCTGGTTTTCATCCAGTATAACGCCAACGCCGACGGCACATTCTCGCCGCTCCCGGCCCAGCACGTCGATACCGGCATGGGCTTTGAGCGGGTCACCTCCATTATCCAGGGCACAAAGAATTTCACCGACTTCGCGCACGCCAAGATTTCGAATTACGAGACCGATATTTTTCGGCCGATATTCGATGTAATCGAAACCCTGAGCGGCAAACAATACGGCGCCACGCTGCCGAAAACCGGGTCCACCGGGGACACGGAGCAGGAGAAAGTCGACGTGGCATTCCGGGTCATCGCCGATCACATCCGCACCCTATCGTTTGCGGTGGCGGACGGGATTATTCCCGGCAACACCGACCGCAATTACGTGCTGCGCCGGATCCTGCGCCGGGCGGTCCGGTATGGTCGGACCCTGGGGTTTCAGCAGCCGTTTTTCTATAAACTCGTGGATGTGCTGGCTGACACCATGGGCGACGTGTTCCCGGAAATCCGGGCGCGCCGGGAGCTGGTGCAATCGACGCTTCGGAGCGAGGAAGAGGCGTTCAACCGGACGCTCGACACGGGGCTGCAGTTTTTCGAGAACTTCCTGGCGCTCATCAACGACGCGCGGGTGATGGCTCGCGAGATCCAGAAACGGCTCAAGTTCATCGAGGCATTCCGCGCGGATCCGGATCCGTTGACCAAAGGCGAGCTGCTGGCCAGCGTGCGCGAGGTGGCGCAATTGGCGTTGGACTTTTTCCGCGAGATCGACCGCAACGTCTGGCAGAAGCTCAGCGGCCTGCGCGAATATCCCCTCATTAATAAGGCCCGGGAGCTCCACGATATTCTCGCCCTTTACGACAACGGCAGTTTCCCCGCCTCGGTCCTGCCCGAAGTCCGCGCCGCAGTGCTCGATATTCTGGCCTGGTTCGATCACACCACGGCGCGCGTGGAGATCGACGATCTTGTTTTCCCGGCCGAGCCCGCTTTTGTGCTCTATGACACCTACGGATTCCCGCTGGATCTCACCGAGCTCATGGCCCGGGAAAAGGGGCTGCATGTGGATTTGGCCGGCTTCAACCGGCTCATGGAAGGCCAGCGCGCCATGGCCCGTGCGGCGCAGAAAAAGCAGATCATCGAGCTCTCCCAGATCGGCTCCACTGCGCCCACTCAATTCATCGGATACGATGCGCTGAGCACCGAGGCCGAGGTTGTGGAAGTCGTGGCGCTCAAGGACAAGACCGCAGTGATTCTCGATCAGAGCGTCTGCTACGCGGAAATGGGCGGTCAACTCGGCGACACCGGCGAGCTGAGCGGCAATGGCGCCATTTGGCGGATCACCAACACGCAGAAGAGCGGGAACACGTTCCTGCATTTCATTGATGCCGTAGCCGATGAAGCGCTGCCGGTGCCCGGGAGCCGCATGGAATTGCGAGTGGACCTGCCCCGGCGGCAGGCCATACAGCGTCACCACACCGTCACACATCTGCTCCATTGGGCCCTGCACGAGGTCGTCAATCGCGAGGCCACTCAGAAGGGCTCGTTTGTGGGGCCTGACAAGCTCACGTTCGATTTCAACAGCGCCGCGCTCACCCCCGGCCAGGTCCGGGACATTGAGCGTCTGGTCAACGAGCGGATCCTGGAAAACGCGTGCGTCTCCTGGATCGAGCTGCCTTACAGCGAAGTCAAAGCGCGGCCGGACGTCATGCAGTTCTTCGGCGACAAATACGGGGACACGGTGCGCGTGGTGCAGATCGGCGGCAAAGCGCAGCAGCTCAATGGCTGGTCGATGGAGCTCTGCGGCGGCACGCATACGAGCGCCACTGGCGAGATCGGGCTGTTCCGGATCGTCAGCGAAGCGGCTATCGCCTCCGGGGTGCGCCGGATCGAAGCCGCGGCGGGGCTCAACGCCTATGAGTTTGCGGTGGCCGACAGCGACCGTCTTAAATCCTTGGCGACCAAGCTCGGCTCGCCTCTGGCGGACGTGGAGAAGCGAGTGGACTCGATGATTGCCCAGCAAAAGGAGCTCGAAAAACAACTCGATTCCCTGCGCAAAAAACAGGCCGCCGCAACCGCCGGCGCGCTCCGGGCCGACGCCCAAATCATTCACGGCACGCCTGCCATCTTCGCTCATTTCCCGGGCGCTTCCGGCGACGAGTTGCAGGCCATAGCGGATGCCCTCAAAAACCAGTTCTCCGGGGTGACGCTCCTGGCCGGGACGCTGAGCGATCAAGTGGCGCTGGTGGCCACGGTGTCGCCGGAGTTCATCGGCAAGTTCCAGGCCGGCAAGGTCATCCAGAGCGTGGCTCCAATCGTCGGCGGCAAAGGCGGTGGCCGTCCCGACACGGCGCGCGGCGCGGGCAAGGAGACTGGCAAGGTGCAGGAGGCGCTGGCGCAGGGGAAAGCGTTACTGGGATAAAAAGACCGGGAGCGTCGCCGATTTAATGAGTGTCGGAAGTTTATCCGCAGATTAACGGCAATTAACGCGAATTTTTAAAAGCATGAGAGCCGACCAAGGTAGTGAAGTGCGATCGCCTTAACGAAGCGGTGTTAATGCGCGTTGCATAAATGCATCACTCGAAATCTGCATGAATGCCTGTTAATCTGTGGCTCAGTTCCTATCTCTCACCCGCGTATAGATTCTATCGATGACACCAGGCTTCAACGATCTATATTATTTCACCATGCGCCTGCTGCGGAAGTATCTCTTCCCGCTGGCTGTGCCTGCGCGGGTCCGGCGCTTTATACCGCTGATCCGACCTAACAAAGGCACGACCTCGGGGGCCAAGGTGGTGAATCTATATGATCGCTATCTTACAGGCATCGATCCGGCTTGGCTAAATTCGAAGGTGATTTTGGAGGTGGGTATCGGAGAATCTAACAGTTCGTGTTACGAGATGGCGGCGCGCGGCGCGCTCAAATGTTACGCGCTGGAGCCTTATGTGAAGTTCAATGAGGGAGTGGATGCGCCTTTGCTTGCAGCTTGCGCAAAGCAGCATGACATCGACCCCGTGGCGCTAGCCTCACGGGTATTGCGTGTGATGGATATCGCCGCTCTGGACGCCCAATCTGTCGATCTCGTCGTGTCTAACTCCGTCCTCGAGCACGTCATGGATAATGCGCAGTTGGCGACCGCCCTGCATCGGGTGCTCAAGCCCAATGGTCGGATGCTGCACATTGTCGATTACCGGGATCATTTTTTCACCTATCCCTATCATCATTTGCTCTGGTCGCAAAAAGTCTGGCGCCGGTTTCTGGATCCGGGCGATCTCCCGCGCTGGCGTATAGGCGATCATGTCACCGCGTTTGAGGGAGCGGGATTCAGCGTGCAGATTTTGAAGGCGGATCCGATCAGCGCGGAGTTTGAGAAGATCCGGGCCCGGGTGCATCCCGAGCTGGCGCACTATTCCGAGCGAGATCTGCAAACGGCGTTTGGCGTGCTTTTAGCGGGGCCGGCGGGGATTTAACGCAGAGTCGCAGAGGGGGGCTGGGGGAAGCGTGGGGAAGTAAATTAACGTTCCTGTTTTTAGTATTAATGGCGGAGCCCTGCGCGAGTGAATGTCGTCACCATTGATCGACCAAAGCACGAGGTCATCCTGAGCGTAGCGCACGAGTTTCACGAGTGTGCGCAGTCGAAGGACCCCGTGGAACTTCAGGTTGGCTGCGTGACCTGGCTCGACAAAAGATTAAGAAACTCGGGGGCACCGTCGCTATTTGCAGGCGGGGTCTTTCGACTCCGGCCTCGCGGTGCTCGCCCTCCGCTCAAGATGACGGTTTTTGAAACGCGCGCCCTGCGCTAGTTGAGATCGAAAAGCAACACTTGCGCGCGGGGGGTGGCGGCCGTCCCGGCGAGCGTCACCTCGCTTTCGGCGCTCACGGCCACGGCGTCGCCAGCGCTGAGTCGCTGTCCCTGGAAAAGCACTTCGCCTTCCGCGACGTGCACCCAGGCGTGCCGGCCCGCCGCCAGCGAGTGCGTCACGGTTTGATCCGACCCGAGTTTGCACAGCCAGAGATCGGCATCCTGATGGATCGCCATCGAGCCCTGGCGCCCGGTCTTGCTCGTCACCAGGTGCCACTCTCCGGGCGCCGCCTCGCGCATGGATTTCTCCGCGTATCGCGGCTCGACTCCCTTTTCGTCGGGCA
>JAYTYG010000159.1:0-4168 GCA_043742585.1 Spartobacteria bacterium | reverse complement strand
GGAGCTCATCGCGCGGTTGTTGCGCAGCGTGTCGATGAATCTGAACGCTGATGAACAGCGCGAGACCATCATTCTCAACGCCAAGAACCTGCTCGATGTCGACTCGGATTCCCGCTTTTTCGCGGGCCGCATCCTGCTGAGTTACATCTACGAAGAGGCGCTGCCCTGGGCGATTGCCGACGGTATCGGCGCCTTGAAGGAAGCGCATCGGCGCGCCTTTGTGGCCTACATCCCCCTGGGGATCGAGAGTGGGCGGCTCGATCCGCGCTTGGCGGAGTTCAATATCAAGTCGCTTTCCGAGGCGCTCGATCCGTATGCAGATTTGCAGTTTGATTTCATCGGGATCCAGAACCTGTATGATCGCTATTTGATCAATTTGAAGGATCAGCAGACCGGCAAAAAGCGGCGGCTCGAAGCGCCCCAGATGTTCTGGTTACGGGTGGCGATGGGGCTTTCGGTGCTGGAGTCTGACCGGGAAGGTCGTGCGCGGGAGTTTTACTCGATTTATCGGACACGCCGGGCGTGTTCGTCGACGCCGACGCTGTTCAACTCCGGGACGATGCGGCCACAGCTTTCGAGCTGTTATCTTTTGTATTGCGGCGACTCGATTGAGGAAATCACCGAGACGTGGAGCCGGTTTTCGCATCTCTCGAAATGGGCGGGTGGTTTGGGTTGCTCGTGGACAGCGGTGCGCGGCACGGGGTCGCACATTCACGGAACGAATGGAGAATCGTCCGGAGTGATTCCGTTTTTGAAGGTGTCGAATGACATCGCCATCGCGGTCAATCAAGGCGGGAAGCGGCCCGGCGCACTGTGCAGCTATATCGAGCTGTGGCACGCCGACATCGAAGACTTCATGGATTTGCGCAAGGAAACCGGGGATGACCGGCGCCGCACGCATAACATGAACACGGCACATTGGATCCCCGATCTGTTCATGAAACGGCTCAAGGCTATTTCTGACGGTCTGCTGCCCAAGGACGCCGTCTGGACGCTGTTCCGCAGTAATGAGGTGGCGGATTTGCCGGAGATTTTCGGCAGCGAATTTGAGGCCCGCTATGAATATTACGAGCGTTTGGCCGATGAGGGCAAAATCTGGAGTCGCAAAGTGCGGATCTTGGCGCTTTGGAAAAAGATGCTGGAGACGCTCTTTGAGACCGGGCACCCGTGGTTGACGTGGAAAGACCCGGCCAACGTGCGCTCGCCGCAGGACCATTGTGGGGTGATCCACAACTCCAATCTCTGTACCGAGATCGAGCTCAACACCAGCATGGACGAAGTGGCTGTGTGCAATCTGGCTTCGATCAATATCCCAAGCCATTTGCGCGAGGACGGCAGCCTGGATTATGACAAGTTGCGGATCACGATTACCTCGCTCATGCGGATGTTAGATAACGTGGTGGATATTAATTTCTATCCCGTCCCTGCATCGGCTAACGCCAACCGCAAGCATCGCCCGGTGGGCTTGGGGGTGATGGGGTTGCAGGACGCATTGTATATTAAGAAGATTCCATTCGATTCGCTGGAAGCCGTGGATTTCAACGACGAACTCATGGAGGCGGTCGCTTACTATGCTTATTCAGCCAGCAGCGATCTGGCCGCTGAACGCGGGACTTATCTAAGTTACAAAGGGTCCAAATGGGATCGTGGTTTGTTGCCACTCGATACGCTCGAATTGCTGGAAAAAGAGCGCGGCATTCCCGTGCTGGTGGATCGCAAGAGCCGTATGCCATGGGGCGAGTTGCGTAAAAAGATCAGCGTCCAGGGGATGCGCAATTCCAATTCGCTGGCGATTGCGCCGACGGCAACTATCTCCAATCTCATGGGGTCGACCCCTTGCGTGGAGCCGGTATACAAGCACATCCATACGAAATCTAACTTGAGCGGGGAGTTTGTGCGAACTACAGACATGCTCGTCAAAGAGCTCCAGCGGCGTGGCCTGTGGGATGCCGAAATGCTCGCGGACCTGAAGTATTTCGACGGCTCGATCCAGCCCATTGAGCGTGTCCCTGAGGACGTGAAGCGCCTCTATAAGACAGCATTCGAAATCGAGCCGACCTGGATCCTGCAATGCGCGGCGGTTCGGCAGAAATGGATCGATCAATCCCAGAGCACAAATCTGTGGTTGGCTGACAATGATGCACGCAAAGCCAGCTTCATGTATCGCGAAGCTTGGGAGCGCGGTCTTAAGACGACTTATTATCTACGCACGATGAATAAGTCTTCCATCGACTCCAGTCATCGCGAGCGGCGCCCTGTGGATCCGCTGGCGGTTTTGCCGGTGGACGCCAGCTTGGTGGATGCGCAACTGGCGTGCTCCATCGAGGCCATGCGCAACGGCGGCACCTGTGAATCCTGCCAGTAAGATCCCCAAGGTTTACGCATCTGAAATGAGTGTGGGAAGGTGCCGACCGTCCCATAAAGCACTGTCGGCAAGGTAGCTAACGCCAAAGGCGTTAAGTCCTCCAGCCCAGGGTTGGCCCGCTGCGGGCCTACCCTGGGACTATGCCAGAGCGGATCGAACCGCAACGCGGTTCCGCCAAAGGACGATCCCGGGCGCAACCCACGTTGGGGTTGGATTCTCTTCTTCGACGGTTCCCATGGTAGCTCGTTCCTCGCAGCCCTGGGCTGGAGGGCGTAATCCCGTTGGGATAGATGAGGACGTGCTATTATTGAGAAGTTTAGCTGCTTGGGCCACAGTAAGATCCCCAAGGTTTTTCGGGGGCCTGCGCAGCTTGATGCGAGCCCCTAAATAGATTTGCGACAGCGCCGCTCCGGAATTCGGAGCGGCGCTTTTCGTTGGGGTGTTGCGGAGTGGCTCGGAAGATAATTCGCTTTTTAAAAGCGTCTTCAATCGCCGTTCGGATCCGGGCGGCAACGGGCTGCGGATCTTGTGTGGATGGGGATCGCCAGCGCTTTGATATCCGGAGCGGCTGGGCTGGCGGAGTGAGCTGCGGCGGGTTTCCGAGCTGGGAAATTCAAACCGGATTTATTTCGGCCCGATGCGTGCTCAAGAGGTGGCATGGATGATTCTCCAAAGCGTTTCCACTCCCGGCCGGAAGATCACAAACCGCTCTCGATCGAGGCTCTAAGCCTGCACGCCCGGATCAGCCCTGCCTTTATCCGGCTCTGCATTCAAACGGGGTGCCCGGCTCCGAAGAGTTGTTTGAGCCAATCGAAGCTAATCGGTTGGCTGACTTTTCATTACGACAACGTGCGTGCCGCTTGCGGGCTGCGGCCCCTGGCTTCCATTGAAGGGGTCAGGGGAAAAGCGCGACGCGCCCTGCAGTTAGCTAATACGATGTTAACGCTCCTGGAGTTCGCTGAATCCAGGAGCACTAACTGCGCTGAAAAAGCCCGGCTGCGCGCGGTGCAGGAGCTGGTCGAGCGCACCGTATAAGCGCTCGGGTTATTCGAGAAATTTCACGCGGCCAGAATCCAGGTCGTAATAACCAGCATCAACCTGCACTTTGCCGGATTTGACCATTTCGGCGAGCACTGGCTTGGATTGCCGTAGTTTGGCGGCTACTTCCCGGGCGTTTTCTTTCACTGCGTTTTCGACGGGATCGCCGGCGAGTCCCTTTACCTTTTTCACGGCTGGCTGAATGGCTTTCACCAGGCTCGCAATGTGGCCTTCGACTTTGCCGCCTTTGAGCGTGGCTGACACTGCCCCGCAACGTTCGTGGCCCACGACGACAATCAAGGTAGCGCCCAGGTGCGCCACCGCATACTCGATGCTGCCCAAGGCATGGTCGTCGATGACGTTGCCCGCGACGCGCACTACAAAAAGGTCGCCCAGCCCCTGATCGAAAATGAGCTCGGGCGCAACGCGCGAGTCCGAGCACGCCACGATGACGGCAAATGGGTGCTGTTCCTTGGCGACGCGGGTGCGCTGTGCGGTGGATTGCGAGGGATGAATGGATTCGTTGCGCGCATAACGCGCGTTGCCCGTTACGAGCTTGGATAGGGCGGCCTTGGGGTTCAATCCTGCGGGGGCGGAGGCCGGCGCAGTATGGAGGAGCGTTGCGAAAAGAGTCAGTGTGAGGGCCAATGTTTTCATGGCCGTGAGTTCTGCGTGTTGAATACTGCGGCGTCAAGCCGTGACGGTTTGCCGCTCAGAAATGGGATTTAAACGCAGAGGCGCGGAGGCGCAGAGTGGAAATAGGGA
>JAYTYG010000158.1:0-3487 GCA_043742585.1 Spartobacteria bacterium | reverse complement strand
GAAAAAGGTTCTGGGTCGACCGCTGGGGGCTGGGGGGGCTGGGGGTTCATTGTGGATTCCAGTCCCCTACGGGTCGCCTATTCAAAATGGCCTAATCTCATGCCGCCAGCCAAAGGATAGTAACGGTGACCGCGAGGAAGGGGAAGTAGCCAATGTTGGCATGATAAGATCGAAGATCGATAGGCGACTCGCTCCTTTGCGAACGAAGGTGAAAGTAAATCGGAAGCAGCAAGACCGATGCAGCGAGCACGAGAAAGAGTAGACCGATAGATGACATGCCTGACCACTGCCAGAGAAGCGCCGTGAGAAAAAGTGGCAACCAACCCCCGTAAACGCCGAAGAGGAAACATAGCTCGACGTAAATCCACGGGGACGACGGCGCTCCCAGGCTTGAGCGAATCCCACGCCCCAGCGTGGGTTGCGCCCGGGCTCGCCATTCGCTAGTTGCCCAGGAACCGGGCGTCGGGGGATTCGGCCCGCAGATATTCCGGGAGCGACTTTATCTGAAGCTCCACGGTCAGGGTGTGGACGCCGGCGACGAGTTTAGGGGCCAGGTCGGCGGTGAGGCTGAGGGGTTTTCCGTCGAGCCAGGCTTGGGTGGCGCCGGTGATTTTCAAATGTGTCACGCCTGTACTTTGGAATTGGGCGACGGCTAGGATGGTGTCCGCGCCGTTGCTGACGAGTGGGGCGGAGGCCGCGAGCAGCTCTTTAATGAAGCGGCCATCGACCAGCGTGTAGCCGGCGAGCGCTGTGTCGAGCGGCGGGGTGCCGCTGAGGATCTTGGGCGCGTCGGCGCCGGGGAAGAGCCTCCAGACGCGGGCCACGCTGCCTTTGCTGGCGTCGTAGGGGCCGGGCTTGCCGAGTTCGCTGAGGAAGGCGAAGAGGTCGAGGCGCTCGCGACCCTGCAACTGATCGGTGATGCCTGCGGGCATGAGGGAGCCGATACTTGTGGTGGTGATGATCTGGGCTTTCGGGACGGCCTGCTCGTGGCCAGTGACGTCGCGCAGAAAGATTTCCTGGGCGGTTTCGCGGGCTTGGATGCCTGTGGCCTGGGTGCCGCCTTTGAGCGTGAGTGTGACGGCGTTGTAACCTTCTTTCACCTTCACTGCGGGGTTGAGCACGCTCTCGATGATGTAATCCAGCGGGGCGCTGGCCCCGAGGCTGGTCATGTCCGGGCCCACCTTGCCGCCGGCGCCGCCGATGGAGTGGCAGAGTGTGCAGGCGAGAGCGGCACGGCGGTAGATGAGTTCGCCGCGAGCCGGATCGCCGTTTTGTTTGGCGGCACTTGCGAGGGCCTTGAAATCATTGGGCATGTTGGCCTCGGTGGCGCTGAGGCCTGCGAGCGGGGTGAGCGCGGTGAGGAGCGTTTTACCTATGCGACCGGCCTCGCGTGCTGCGCGCAGGCCTGCCATGGCGACTGGTTTGGGCAGGTCTTTGGGAAGCTGTGCGGCGAGTTTGTCAGCGGCGTCGTTCACCGCAAGGACTCCGCGCCATACGCTGAGCGCAGCGTCTTCGCTGAGTTGGACGGCGAGTGCGTCGAATATTAGCGCGGGATTTAATTCCAGCGCGGCGAGCGCCGTGGCGGCCTGACCGCGGATCTGGGCCGGGTTCGGAGCGGAGGCGCGCTGGCGGAGGGCGTCGCGCGCAGGTGCGCTGTCGATCTCGCGCAGAGCGTCGAAGGCGACGGCCCGGGTCGCGTCATCTTTGCTGCTGGTCAACTCGACCAGTCGCGGCACGGTGGACTCCATTTTCCAGACACCGGCGAGGCGGATGGCGGCGCGCGTGGTTACAGGGTCGTTGAGGTAGGCGGCGAGCTCGGTGGTGGGAAGGGTGGTGGGCTGGGTGGGTCGGACTCCGCGCAGCTTGGCGGCGTCGGCTAGCGCGGCGAGGACGCGCGGGATGGCGGCTTCGTTGATGCGTTTTTCGATGCTGGCGGTCCACAGTTGGTCGAGTTGTGTGGCGGTGCCGGTCTGGCCGAGGATTTCAATCCATGGGCCGGAGTCGTTGAGCTGGACTTGGTTTCCGTCGATGAGCGCGGCAAGCGCGGGGCCGGCGAGCGCGGGGTCGATGTTTTGGAGGCCCCAGGCGAGCTGTTGTTTGAGCTCGGCGGAGTCGGCCCGCCAGGTGCCTGCGCGGATGGCGTCGGTCCACGGCTGGGCCAGGTCGTTGATGGAAAGCCACGCGGCGTATTCGTAATGCGTGTCGTCCGGGGAGGCCGTCATTGCGGCCTGGAGCAGGAGCGTGGCGTTGTCGGCGCGCGGGATCCGGGCCACGGCGCGCATGGCTTCAAGCCGGACGCGCAGATTGCTGTCATACAAGCCAGCGGCTGCGTGGGAGCGGGGGGCCAGTGCGTCGCCCGAGTCCGGCGCAAGGATGCGCACCGCCGCCGCGCGGGCGCCGGCTGGAAATCGGTAGACGGGTGCATCGGTCGAGGTTGCCTGGAGTCGGGCCTTGGGCTCCTGCGCAATATCTTCCGCGATGAGATTTGCGGCGATCTGGATGGAGCGCGGGCGATCGCCAAGGGCGCGAGCCAAGAGCATAGTCTCGACTTGCTGGGCTGGCTCCCGTGGACCGCCGGGTCCGGTGGAAGCCCACGCGGCCCATTCTGGAGTGGTGGACGCGGGGTCGCGGTATGTAAAACGTTTGCTTAGAATTCTGCGTGCGCCCTGCTGCTCCCAAGCGCTCGGGCTCAACAGCTTTTCGAGCAGGTCCGCGCTCGTCTTCGCCAGCAGCGGCTCCCACTTGAGCGGTGGCGTGTCCGTTTTGCTGATCCGCCAGATCCGGCCCATGTGATGATCTCGGCGCGGATCGCGGAAATCGACTTCGCCGTGGTTGATGACGGGGTTGCTCCAATCGGCCACATAGAGAGCGCCGTCGGGTCCGAGTCGGACGTCGATCGGGCGGAATGACGAATCGCTGGTGCGCACGAGATCAGGCATCTCTTTTGTGGAGTAACCCGAGAGCGGGTGCGGGCCGGGAGATTCAGCGGCGGCTTCTTTTTTAATTCCTACATCGGCCAGGTCCTGAATGGCGAAGCGGACGATGCGATGGGCGCGGAAATCGTTGGTGATGGCATTGCCCTGCCAGTCGGCGGGGAAGAGCGGGCTGTGGATGAGTTCGAGGCTGGCGAACTTCGGGTAGTTGCCAGGGGAGATGCTGGGAGCGATTTTGCGCCCATTTTCGTAGGAGAAATACATGGCGCCCGGGATGACCCAACTGACGCCTTGGCCGCCGGCGCCATCGGAGGTGAATGACTGTCCCCATTGATCCCAGGCGTGTCCCCAGGGATTGCAGAAACCCTTGGCATAGACTTCGAGGCGCTCCGTGCCGGGATCATAGGCGAAGATGCCGCCGCTATTGAGTCGCACCATGCCCCACGGCGTTTCGAGATGGCTGTGAATATAGATGCTCTGGTTCCAGTAGAGCCGCCCGTCCGGGCCCCATTTTAGCGTGTGGATAAGGTGATGCGTGTCCTCGGTGCCGAACC
>JAYTYG010000157.1:0-12434 GCA_043742585.1 Spartobacteria bacterium | reverse complement strand
CTTTGTTGCGTTTGTAAATATTCGGTGATCGCATCTCAATTCTTGAGGATTTAACGCGGAGCCGCAGAGATTCAGAAGGGCCGGATAGGGCGCGGGCCGATCGAAGGGGAAGTTATGAAGTATGAATGATGAGAATTCGCAGGCTCACCCTGTGTCTTCGTCTTCCTGTTACCCCGCTTAACAAAGTGGAATTAGGCTTCCTTCCTTTGATCGGGGGCGTGACAGAAGCCTGCGGGGCTGACGGGGCTGACGGGGCTGACGGGGCTGAGCGGATTGGCGACTGCCCATTGTCACTTCTCTGCGTTAATCCTTCTTCGTCGACTGCACAGGCGTCTTTCTCTGCGCTATTTGGCGGCGCTATTTGGCTGCGGCTTGGCTGTCTTTGGTTTCGTAGACGTTGACCGCAGAAATAAAGTCCAGCGCCCGTTGCAGCACCAGATCGCGCGGCACGGCTTTCGGCTTCTCCCCGAGGGTGCGCTGGGCGGCTTGATAAGCTTCCAGCTCCGGATTGTTGCCTGCGACCAGTGACGCCTCATTCAGCTTGGGCCGCGCAATGTCTTCGATGAGTCCTTTGACGCCTTTCTCCAGGCCGATTTTAAGCACTTCGTCTGTGAGCTCCCGAGGCACTTCCACGCTCAATTCCGGTTTCACTCCGCCGGGAAATACGCTGACATTGTCCGGTAACGCCACTTCGCCCACGGCGATGCGGAGCAGCTTGCCACTTGGCAACGGCAATTCGGTAAACTCGGCGGCCTCGCCTTTGGTGGTTTGCCCGAGAATCATCGCTTTGGCGTGGGTGCGCAAAATAGCGGCGATGACTTCGGCGGCGCCGAGTGTTCTGCGGTCGACGAGGATGGCGAGTAGCCCGGTGTAGAGGGGCTCGTCTTTGGAGGTGATGATGCGAGCCTCCCTGGGGTTGGGGTGCTTGAGGGTCAAAAGCAATTTGCCCTTGGGGCAGAAGCGTTTACTCACCTCGGCGGCGGCTTCAAATTCGCTTCCCGCCGGAGTCGCTCTTAAATCAAGGACCAGGGCTTTGATTCTTTGTTCCGGGAGCCCTGGCTCAGCGAATTTCTGCAGGGCGTGATCGAGTTCGCTGAGATGCGTCGGGCTCAGCGCGCCGAGTCGCACGTAAGCGACTTGATTGGGCAGGATCTCGCTGCGAAACGGGTTGGCTTCCGGGGCGCTCGATACGGCGGGTTTCGCGGCCAAAATGCTGGCTCCGGGCGCGATCCGCTCCAGTAAACCTTGAATGGTGGCGCGGCTGAGTTCGGTGTCGGTGAGTTTGTCGGCAGCCAGATAGTTCTCGCGCAGCAGCGGGATGACCCGCGCCAGGTCGGCTTCTGAGAGCGCGTTGACGCCGTCGCGGACGGTGGGTTGCCCGACGGGCTCAGGGTTTTTGGAGTCCGCGTTTTTTGGCTCAGTGTTTTGAGTCCACCCCGGGGGCGGCAAACAAAGCAGCACTGCGGCAAGAGCTGCGGGAAACACGAGTGACTTCATTTGTTAGACGGATTGCGAGGGCCGTTAGGCGGGCAGCCCTTTGGCCGCAATATCGCGACGAAAATGTGCGCCGTCAAATTTCAGGGCGTCCACGGCGGCGTAAGCGCGTTGGCGGGCGCTGGTCAGGTCGTGGCCCAAAGCGGTAACGCCCAGAACCCGGCCGCCGGCGGTGGCGAACTGGCCGTCGTCGAGTCGGGTGCCTGCATGAAAGACGGTGATGCCTGGGGCGACTTTGTCCAGGCCGTGGATGAGTTTTCCGGTGGAATAACTGTCGGGGTATCCGCCGGAGGCCATGACGACGCAGACGGCTGAGTCCTGGGTCCACTGGGCTTGAGTCTGGGCGAGTGTGCCGTCCAGGGTGGCGTCGAGTAAGTCGAGGAGATCGCTCTGGAGTCGGGTCAAGAGGACCTGGGTTTCGGGGTCGCCAAATCGGCAGTTGAACTCCAGCACTTTGGGGCCGTCTGCGGTGATCATTATTCCGGGGAAAAGCATGCCGCGGTAATCGATGCCGTCGGCTTTGATCCCGGCGACGAAGGGATCCAGGACCTCGTGCCGAATGCGTTGTTCGAGCTCCGGGGTGAGGAGTCTGGTGGGCGGGCTGAATGTGCCCATGCCGCCGGTGTTGGGCCCGAGATCGTGGTCAAATGCGCGCTTATGATCCTGTGCGCCTGGGAAGAGGAGATAGTCTTTGCCATCGACCAAGGCGTGGATGGAGCATTCTTCGCCCTGCAGAAATTCTTCGATGATGAGGCGGCGGCCGGCGTCGCCGAATTTTCGCAAATCCATGATGTCGTGGATGGCGGCGGCCGCGGCGGACAGGTCTTCGGCGATGATGACGCCTTTGCCGAGGGCGAGGCCATCGGCTTTGATGACCAGCGGGTAGGCGAGTTGCTGGCAGTAGCGGAGGGCTTCCGCGCTGTCTTCAAAGCTCCGGGAGCGGGCAGTGGGAATGCCGTGGCGCTCCATGAATTCCTTGGCGAAAACCTTGGAGGATTCAAGCTGCGCGGCCGCTTGCCTAGGACCAAAGATCCGTAAGCCGTGGGCTTGGAAGAAGTCGACCAGGCCGGAGGCCAGGGCGTCGTCGGGGCCCACGATGGTGAGGTCGATGTTTTCGGCCCGGGCCAAGTCGAGGAGGGCTTGCTGGTCGGCGACGCGGATGGGCAGGCAGGTTGCGAGTTCAGCGATCCCGGCATTGCCCGGGGCGCAGAAAATTTCCGCGACGCGCGGGGATTGTCGGAGTTTCCAAATCAGGGCGTGTTCGCGGCCACCGCCGCCGACTACAAGGATCTTCATAAGTAAAAAACGGCACACACTAAGTCAGGCTTCACGGGAAGCGCAATCGAAGCGTTGCTGAACTCTGCGTCCGTCTTTGGCCGGAGGCGCGCCAAGCCGAATGGGGCTGCACTTCGGAGCCGGGTTTTTAGAGGCGTAAGCCCTGGGCGTCTGGCCGGCCCATGATCCAGAGGAATGTGCCATTTCCTACCGCGCGGTTGCTCAACAGTCGCGCCACCACAGAATGGCAATTGGTTGCGCGATCAAGCGCGGCAGTGAGGCCCCCGTCCGACCACTACGGGGGCCAGCAGCACTGCAGTATTCCAATCGAACGTCTCGCCGAGTTGGCGAGGCCGCGCGGCTGTGTGCTCCCGTGATGCCGGTCAATCGTGGTCTTGCGCTCCGTGGCCAAGTCCAAAAGTTTAGACCCGCAAATTCGACGTCGGCGACAGAGTCGCGGAGGGGTTCGGCCGCACGTCGCATGCTGACATAAAAAGGGTGCCCCCGGTTTTCAGGGGCACCCTAAGGCTTAACTACGAGAGGGGCGGTTACTCGTCGCCACCATCGTCGTCGGCTTCCATTTCTTCATCATCGTCGCCACCATCATCGTTGTCGCCATCATCGTTGTCGCCATCATCGTCGTCTTCGTTGGCATCGACATCATCTTCCTCTTCGTCATCGACGCCGTCGCCGTCGTCATCGTCGTCTTGGTCATCAGGAATGCCGTCGTTGTCATCATCGTCATCCTGGTCATCAGGAATGCCATCGCCATCCTGATCGTCGTCGGCAACGCCGTCGCCATCGTCATCATTGTCCTTGTCATCGGGGATGCCGTCGCCGTCGTCATCGTCATCGATGTCGTCCGGGAGTCCGTCGCCGTCATCGTCGTCTTCGAATTCGTAAACACTGGACTCGTAGGTCTCGGTGTCCAGAGTTTCCGCAGTCATCTGAGCTTCGGAGTATTCGACGGTGGCAGTGGACTCATCGTAACTAGCCGTCCACGCTTCGTAGGAAGCGTATTCGGTCTGTTCCAATTCGACATGGTAGAAGGCCGTCGAGTCGACCACTTGGATTTTAGTTTCGGCCCAAGACCAATCGGTGGAGGTGTAGAAGCTGTAGCGCTCGTAACTGCTGAAGTAGCTGGTGAAGATTTTGTTTTCGCTTTGCCAGCTGGTGTAAACGGCTGGATACCAGGCTTTGGAGATCTCTCCGAGTGCATACCACTCATACTGGAGATAAGAGATATCGTCGATGAGCTTGGCGAAAATGGCGTTGCTCGCACTGGCTTTGACTTTGCTGATGTCGTGGCATCGGTGCATGATCTTGTCGATCGCCGCGAGCAAACGTTTGTTCTTGGTGGCCTTGGCTTTGGCGTGGAGTTCCTTCAAAGATGCGAGAATCTTGTTGGATTCGCTTTGCAGCTTGGTTGCGGTGGCCAGTTGCTCCGCGGACGGCTTGCCTGCTTTCTTTTTGAGTAACGCGATGTCACTGAAATTGGCGCGCAATTCACCATAGGCCATGGCAATCGCCTTGGCTGGCTTGGTCAAATGGGGATCCTCAATCTGCAGGATTTGGATCGCGTGTTCGAGTTCGACGACGGCTTTGCCAGTCTCATCCATGGATTTGAAGTAACTCTTATCCTTGGCTGCTAGGGCCTTGGTCGTCGCTTCGACACCAGCATTCACATTTTTGAGCGCGGTGAAAAAGATCCGGTGCTGTTTCTTCTTGGGATCGAGATGCGCGTGGTGTTTGCCCTTTGTCTTCGCATCGGCTTCCTCATGTTTATTCGAGTCGGCGGGCGCTTCGGCGGTTTTAGCGGCTGGATCCTTCGGCTTTGGCGCGCTTTCCTTGGTGGCCTTGGCCAAGGCCATACTCGATTTCTTGATCGCTGCGATCAGGCTGGCCGCATTCTGGGGCGTTTTCTTCGGTATCTCTTTTTGCTTTTTGTCGTCATCGCTTTTGTCGTCATCCGCGGCGGCGGGCTTGGGCGCGGTCGCGGTGGTTTTGGCGGCGGCGAAGGCGGCGTGGCGCAGAGGCGCGCTCACCGCGAGGATAATAAAACAGTATGGAAGAAATTTTTTCATGAAGGGAATAATGGTTGGGTTGCGGCGATTGTAATGGCGCCAGTTTCTGTAAATCTTAGGGTGATTGGGGTCACGGGAAAAGTGACGCGCGGCCTCTATTCCGCCGGTGGTCAAAACGTGGGGGCCGGCAAGTGGAGTGGCCTCACAGCGACGCGAAGCCCAGAGCGCGCGTGCTTGCTTGATTGGCGAGGACTCCGACGCGCGCGTCGACGAAGTCGATGACTTCCGGGACCGCCTTGTCGACGTATGGTCGCATGATGCGGCCGATGCGCTGGAGTAACTGGGTTTCGCTTTTGCCGGGGAAACAGAGGAAGAGCCGGGCGAGCCTGGGATGTCGAGACCTTCGTCGGCGAGTTAAGAGAGCGCGGCCCCATGGTCCGGAAAGATAGCTGTAGTGGTAACTTCTTTGGAGGAGGATGCCTCTCCTGCCCAAGCACTGGCCCGACTCTGCCGCGAACGCGCGGATGCGGAAAGTATCTACGACGAGCTCAGAAATCAGTGAGGTTGGGGCGGGTTCACGACACAGAGGTTGGGCGCCCCTGCCAACTAATGGCCAGTCTCGTGGCGCTCATTTACAACTGGTGGCACCTATACGCCCGGCTATTCGACGGGGAGGATCACCGCGAAGCCATCACCAGTCGACCTGAGTTACTGGGTGGTGTGGCGCGGAGGACTCGCCACAGTGGCCAGAAGACGGTGGAAGGCAGTCTCCAGCACAAAAATGGAGCTCAGATTGCGCAAGCTATCACCATGGTTAGCAGCGCCTTACAGCGTCTTAATACTTTGAGCGGTAAGAAATGGCACATTCCCCTGGATCATGGGCCGGTCGGACGCCCGCCCCACTTTGTTCTTGCGTGAGCGCGTCGGCGGGGCGGCTTGGTGAAAGCGGTAAACCCATGTCCTGCAATTTGTCCCATCGGTCACCGCGCGGAGTATAATTCTTAACAGCTCGCGCCAAGAGCAAGGAAACGGAGATGCGCCCCTGCTGCGATCTTTGGCCGGAGGCGTGCCAAGCCGAATGGGGCTGCACTTCGGCGCCGGGATTTTAGATGGGTCTGCCCTGGGGCGGCGGGGCGGGCGAAGGCGGCAGAGAGACCTTTAGCGGTCGGGTTTCAAGGGCAGTCCCTCTTGGCTCAGATCCGGGGAGGCAAAGGAGGGAAGCCGCTTTGGGGACGGTGCGCTGGGGCCGTCTTGGGTCGGGAGTCGAGTGATCGGAGCACTCGGGGCGCAGGGTTGAATCCTGAATTCGAACGCCTGCGTGTCGCGAACGATTTTCACTGTGATGTCTTCGTTCTCAGTAAAAAAAAAGGAGGCGCCCAGGATGTCTTCAATGCAGTGAATGGGTTTGTGGTCGATTTGGATCAGGTAGTCGCCCTCCTTCATGCCCGCTTTCTGCGCCGGGCCGCCTTCCTGGAGGATTTCAATCTTTGCGCGGGAGCCGTCGACTTCCTGTGCGCTCAGAACGACTTTAAGTCCCATCCAGCCGGGGCGGATTTCGCCGAACCGGACTAGGTCGCTGCGGATTTTTTCCGCAGCTTCAATGGGGAGTGCAAAAGTGGCGCTACCGGCATCGAGGCTCGAAATGAGGATGCCGACGACTTCGCCGCGCATGTTGAGGAGCGGGGCACCGCCTTCACCGCGCTGGACGGGTAAGTTGGCCCGGATATGTGTGGTGGCGAAAAAACGGCCCAGATACTTGAGGTCGAAGCCGCCGACGGTGCCGAAGCTGGGGGTCAGGGGCAGGTCCATTGGGTAGCCGATGGCGACGACGGGTGCGGCCAGGCGCAGGTCGCCGGATTTTCCGGGGGAAAGAAAGGGCGTTTGGGCGTCAATCTTGAGTATTGCAACGCCGCTGCGGGGATCTGCCAGCAACCGGCGGGCTGGGTATTTTACGTCGTCGATCGATACTGTGATGTCCCGAGATTCGCCGCCGACGGTGTAGGCGGTGAAAAGTGTGCCGTTGGGGTCGATAAAAAAGCCGGTGCCGGAAAGAGTGCCGTGCTGGTCGGTGGCTTCGACCCGGATGACGGAGCGCTTGCATTGGTCGAAAATGGCGCGGACTTCCTGGGCAATGGCTTCGGCTGAGGAGCTGGGGGGCGTCTCGGCAATAAGGAGTCCACTGCTGGAAATGGCCAGGGCGCAGCCAAATGCGAGCAGGCGTGCGAGCAGGCGTGCGAGCAGACCTGGGAGCCTACCCGGGCGCAGGTTAGTAATTGGACGACGGCTCATAGCTGGCGGGACGCGCGTCAATGACGTAACGCGGAGCGTGTGCTATTTGGGAGCGCCCGGACTGAGGGTTGAGGGGAGGCAGCGGGAGGTTTTGCGCGAAGCCCAGAGTGGGCGGAGCGCCGTCTTTGGTAAGCTCAAGGGAAAAGGCATCGGTGGGAGCTGCCGGACTGGTGGCGGCGGCAACGGTTTGCGCCGGGTTTTGAGGCTGGGTTTGGCCCGGCGTCAGCAGGCCGATGCCTGCGGCGCCCAGCACGAGCAAGCCGGCCATGGCTCCCGCATAGGAGAGTGAACCCATGCTGTGCTCGCCGAAAAATGTGCGTAGCCGTTCTAACGCGATCTGCAACAGTGGTTTGCGCAATAGCTCCGAGCGCTGGCGTTCGCGGACCTGCTTGAGGAGGTCGTCGAAATATCCCGCTGGGGGTTGTTCGTGGCGCTTGAGCCGAAGCAGGGCGCTGAGTTGCTCGTCAGTCATAAAATGGGGTCTCCCCGGGTTTAGTGGAACTCAGTCAGGAAATTTTGGAGCAGGCGGTGCGCGTAAAAGAGGCGGGATCTGACGGTGCCCTCGGAGATGCCGAGGATTTTGGCGATCTCAGTGTGAGGCACCCCCTGAATGTCGAACAATGTCACTACAAGCCGATGTTCATTTGACAGTGTCTGCATGGCTTCGTTCAGCCTGACCTGCAGCTCTTTCAGGTCGGTTTCCCGGACCGGTGTGGACTGGGCCGTTAGCTCGATGAATTCCTTGTTGTCCTGCACCTTCGCGTCGATGTCGTCCAAGCTCAGGTGAAACCGGCGGGCGCGTTTTTTAAGGAAGTTGATCGTGAGGTTGACCGAGATGGAATGCATCCAAGTCGGGAAGCTTGAGCGGCCCCGGAATCCGCTGATGGCGCGGTAGGCGTTGGACCAGATGTCTTGGAGCAGGTCGTTGGTGTCCTCGTGGTTGGAGGTCATGTTGTAGACTAGGCCGTAAAGGCGCGGACTGTATTTAACCACCAATTCGTCAAACGCTGACGCATCGCCCGCTTGGGTTCGGGTAATAAGTGCGTTGTCCTGTTGTCGGCTGTCGTCGTCCTGCATTACGCGCCGCTTGGTATCAGTGTTTTGGGCGGATGCGAATGCTGATTGCGCCGAAGGAGCGGCGGGAGAGGGGATCGGGGGCGGAGAAAAAAAGGCCAGCGGGCTAGTGCCGACGGAGTTTGGAAGGGCGTTTGCGAATGACATATTAGTCTAAAGCCGGAAATGATTAATGGCAAAGCAACGCGGGGAGCGCGGAGATAGGGGGCGTTGCCCAAATGTTGAGCTGTGGCGGTAAGGGGCGCGCTTTGGTCGCTGGAAATTGACGGAACCTGCTTGTTCTTAACGAGTTGCGTTTTGATTGTCAGTTTTCGTCGCCGTTTTCACGAGGGTCAGTCGCGGTTCTTGGATAACACCAGGAGGTAAATCAGGTTTCCTAGGGCGGCGATAAAGGCGGCCACATAAGTCAGTGCGGCCGCATCCAGCACCCGGTTGACGCCGATGGCTTCGTCGCCGGCTTGGATGATCCCCATTTCTTGCAATATAATCTTGGCGCGCCGGGAGGCGTCGAATTCGACGGGCAATGTGATCAATTGGAAAATCGCCAAGGCTAGGTAGCAGTAGACGCCGAGCTTGAGCAGTCCGAGCATGTGGAAGAAGAGGCCGCCGATCATCACGAAGGGAAGGAGCTGGGAGGCAAACATGGTGATGGGCACTAGCGCCATGCGCGCTTTGAGCGGAGCGTAGGCGCGCGCATGCTGGATGGCGTGCCCGGCTTCATGGGCGGCTATGCCCAGGGCCGCAATCGACGGGGTCCGGTAAACGTCGGTGGATAGGCAAAGGCGCTTATTGCTGGGGTCGTAATGGTCCCCAAGCATGCCGTTGATTTCCATTACTTCTACATCGTTGATCTGTGCCGCCGCTAATATTTCGCGCGCCGCTTCCGCTCCGGTAATGTTGGAGCTGGCTTGAATCTGTGAGTATTTACTGAACGCGCCTTTGACCCGGAATTGGGCCCAGAGCCCGAGAAGCATCGGGAGGATAATCAGAAAGAGGTAAGTTCCTAGGGTCATGGGACAGGATTGCTGCGGGTTATGCACGGCCGGCTGCGTGCGGTTGGCTGCGTGCGGTTGGTTGCGTGCGGTTGGTTGTGTGCGGTTGGTTGTGTGCGGCTGGTTGTGTGCGGCTGGTTGTGTGCGGCTGGCTCTGAGCGCGGCGTGGCACCACTCAATATGACACGGCGGGCGGGGCGACGTTCAATCGGCAGGAAAGATGAGGGGCAATAGGCCGCGCGCTCAATGGTTCGGTGCGCAGGTCGAATAAGGCGCGGCCCGCGTTTTGACTTTGCGCGGAGTCCTCGCCATTTTGGGTGCCGCATTTCTGCGGTTTTTTACTCGATGTCTTCTTCTCTTTATTATCAGTGCCAACGTTGCACGAATTGCTGTCGCTGGCCCGGGTTCGTTAAAGTGGGCGAGGCTGAGCTGTCGGCGATCGCTCAGTTCCTGGGTATGGAGGAGCATCAATTTATTCAGGAATATACCCGCTTGCGCCCGCAACGCGATGGGTTGGCGCTGATCGATAAGCCCAATGGCGAATGTGTTTTTCTCGAAGGTAAGGATTGCGCCATTCAGGCGGTGAAGCCTGTGCAATGTGCAGGTTTTCCTAATACCTGGAATTTCCCCGGTTGGCGGGAGGTGTGTGAAGCCGTGCCTGAGCTGCGGGCGTGCTGAGGGGAGTTATGAAAGATGAATTATGAAGGATGAATAAAGAGAGAAGCTTCGGGCTTAACGGCATCTGCGTTCGCCTAATCTTCATTATTCATAATTTATCCTTCATAATTCCTATTAGGGGGCCTTTGGCGTAGGTGCTTTGCCGCCACCGCTTTATGGCAGGATCTAGACTTTGGCATCGTCATTTTGGATGCGTAAGCCTTGGGGCGGTCGCGTCCTTTCCGTTTCCATTTCTCTCGGCGCCTCGGTGACTCTGAGTTGAAATCCCCCGTGTTACGGGCGTAGCTGGAATGCGGCCCGATGAGGGTTTTATAGGGCGTGTGGACTCGTTCTTGCATTAGGCGGCGCTATGTCCGGATGCCTGAAACCGCTGCTATGCTTGGTTGTGATCGGTGCCGGTTTTTGGCTCCGGCCCGAATCCGAAATCCGCCACGCGCCGGGTGTTCTGGTGGCCACTGATCCGCAGCAGACGCTGATTCCGCCGAGGGCTTTGCCGACGCGCGCGGGATTTAATCTGTCGGCGGTGGCGGAGTATCAGCTCACGGCCAGGGTGCTGCATTCCAAACGCTATTGGTCGGGGCCTTCAAGTGATTTGGTGCCGGTCGATTTGGCGCTGGGCTGGGGGCCGATGTCTGATCAGGCGGTGCTCGATCAGTTGGAGATTTCGCAGACGAACCGGTTCTTTTTTTATGAATGGCAGGGGGCTGGTCCGCTGGATCCACTGGAGATGCAGTCGCATGCGTCCAATGTCCACGTGATCGCCGCAGATGCTGCTGTGGGCAGTGCGGTGAGTGCGCTGAGGCAGGGCGAATTGGTGGTGCTACGCGGATATCTGGTGAATGCTAGCACGCCTGGTGGCGGTTATTGGAATACCTCTTTGTCGCGGACGGATACCGGGAACGGGGCGTGTGAACTCTTTTATGTGACTGGCGTTGACGTGGTGTCTGCGGCATTCTGAGGTCGCTGGTAAAAAAAATGGGCTGAAGTGAAGGCCAGACCCCGGTCGGCTGGGCTCTCATGCGTTTCATTGAATTCAGAGTTGTTTCGCCCCGAGTTCCCCGGCATTCGTGCCACCTATGTCGCGGATCCAGCGTGTCGAACTCCTTCTCTTTATTGCCTGCTTTTCTGCTTACGCTTACTTTCACCAGGGCGGCGGGTGGAATCAGAACGCCCGCTTTGCCGAGGTGCGCGCGATGGTGGAGGAGGGGCGTTTTGCCATCGATGATTATGTCGTCTATGAGACGGTGCCGGGGAGTGCTGTGCTGCGCCGCAATCCGCTCGATCACGCTGATTATATCAGGAACGGCAAGCGGTTCCGGCTTTCCTGGGTGGACATGGAGTGGAACCTTTTTCCTGTCAATGAATCGCCTTCCGCGGAGCCCGCAGAAAAGGCGCCGATGGTGGAGATCTGTGCCTCGGGGGATATTGGATACGTGCCTTCGACCGGGCATTTTCATCCCAATAAGCCGCCGGGCACGTCGTTTTTCGGGGTGCCTGGCTATTTCCTGCTGTTTCATCTGGAACGCTTGCTGGGGATCGATCCTGACAATTGGTGGATACTGACGCTCAATGCCTGGCTCACCACCGTGTGCAGTGTCGCCGTCGCTGCCGCGCTGGCGTGTGTGATGTTTTTTCGTCTGGCCCGGGATATGTCGGGCGGGGCGTCGGTGCCTGCGCTCCTGGCGACTTTTACCTTCGCTTTCGGAACCACGTTTTTCCCCTTCGCGACGCTGTTCTTTGATCATTCCCTGACGGCCTCGCTCTTGGTCGGGGCACTCTATTATCTCTATCCACGGCCCGGGGCGACGGCTGGGCGCTCGTCCTGGGCTTATCTTTTGGGCGGGGGCTGCGCGGGGTTTGCGGCTGTGACGAATTACGTGGCGGCTGTGGCGGGGATCTTACTCGGGCTGTATGCCCTGCTGGCCAGCGCTCCGAAGCGGTTTCATTGGCGGGCAGCAGTGTTTTATACGATCGGTGTGATGGGGCCGTTCCTGCTTATTTGCTGGTACGGCTCGGAGTGTTTCGGCTCGCCGTTTAAGATCAATAACGAGTTCCAAAACCCGCTTTTTAAAGATACCGGGGGCGCGCTCCTGGGCATGTTTGCCGTGCCAAAAACGTTGGAGGCTGTTTGGCGGTTGGGTTACGTTAGCTCGCTTTTAACCGTGTCGCCTTTCCGTGGCCTGTTTTTCCTCTCGCCTGTCCTGGTGATGAGCCTTTTCGGGGTTTGTGTCTGGTTGCGGCAGCGGAAAAATGTGGCGGAGGCGTGGCTTTGTCTGGCGATTTTCGGGTTCTTCTTTTTGGTGAATGTGACTTTTAACGGTTATCATGGCGGGTTCGCGTCCGGGCCCCGTTACTTGGTGCCTGGGCTGCCGTTTCTTGCGCTTCCACTGGTGGTGGCATTTGCGCCGATTCGTGGTTAAATTTCAAAGTTTTCACTCATTAATGATAACAGATATAATGGGTGCTGTTCGGGGTGTGGCGCAGCTGGTAGCGCGTACGGCTGGGGGCCGTGAGGTCGCAGGTTCAAGTCCTGTCACCCCGACCAGGGATAGTATTTATTACCATACAAAGTGAGATATGCATGAAATTATACGCACAAGGAACGTTT